>NZ_JBHUSF010000038.1:0-41102 GCF_042673295.1 Rhodococcus sp. NPDC057014 | reverse complement strand
GCCCTGGAACGTGCTCGGTGACCGGGGTCAGCGTGCGAAGAGCAGCGCGCGCTTGACTTCCTGGATCGCCTTCGTCACCTGGATGCCGCGGGGGCATGCGTCGGTGCAGTTGAACGTGGTCCGGCACCGCCAGACGCCGTCCTTGTCGTTGAGGATGTCGAGACGCTCCGACGCACCCTCGTCACGGCTGTCGAAGATGAAGCGGTGCGCGTTGACGATGGCGGCGGGACCGAAGTAGCTGCCGTCGCTCCAGTACACCGGGCACGACGTGGTGCAGCAGGCACACAGGATGCACTTGGTGGTGTCGTCGAAACGGGCCCGGTCGTGCTGCGACTGGATGCGCTCACGGGTGGGCTCGTTGCCGGACGTGATGAGGAACGGCTTCACGGCGCGGAACGCGTCGAAGAACGGCTCCATGTCGACGACGAGGTCCTTCTCCACCGGCAGGCCCTTGATGGGCTCGACGGTGATCGTGACCGGCTTGCCGTCCTTGGGCAGCATGTCCTTCATCAGGAGCTTGCAGGCCAGACGGTTGACGCCGTTGATCCGCATCGCGTCCGAACCGCACACGCCGTGCGCGCAGCTGCGGCGGAACGTCAGGGTGCCGTCGAGGTAGCCCTTCACGTACAGGAGCAGGTTCAGCATCCGGTCCGTCGGCAGCGCCGGAACCTGGAAGTTGTCCCAGTGCTGACCCTCGCCGGACTCCGGGTTCATCCGCGCGATCTTGAGGGTGACCATGACGGCGCCCTCGGGAACGGGAGGGAGATCCGACTTGTTCTCGCTCTTGTCGACTGCAGGTGCGCTCATCAGTACTTACGCTCCATCGGCTCGTAACGGGTCTGGACTACCGGCTTGTAGTCGAGACGGATGTCGGAGAGCAGGCCGTCGCCCTCCTTGTATGCCATCGTGTGCTTCATGTACTCGGCGTCGTTGCGGTCCGGGAAGTCCTCGCGGGCGTGGCCGCCGCGCGATTCCTTGCGGTTCAGCGCACCGACGACGGTGACCTCCGCCATTTCGAGGAGGAAGCCGAGCTCGACGGCCTCGAGCAGGTCGCTGTTGTAGCGCTTGCCCTTGTCCTGCACCGTGATGTGGTTGTAGCGCTCCTTCAGTGCGCGCACGTCCTTGAGTGCCTGGGTGAGGCGCTCCTCCGTGCGGAACACCGAGGCGTTGTTGTCCATCGACTGCTGCAGCTCGGTGCGGATGTCCGCGACCCGCTCGTGACCGTGGTCCGACAGGATGGTGGCCATCCACTCGTCGACCATCTTCTCGGGCGTCTCCGGCAGGGCGACGAACTCGCTGTTGTTGGCGTGCTCGGCGGCGGCGATGCCGGCGCGGCGTCCGAAGACGTTGATGTCGAGCAGCGAGTTGGTGCCGAGACGGTTCGCGCCGTGGACGGAGACGCAGGCGCACTCGCCGGCGGCGTACAGGCCCTGGACGATCTCGTCGTTGTTGCGGAGGACCTCGCCGTTGATCCGGGTGGGGATGCCGCCCATGACGTAGTGGCAGGTGGGGTACACCGGCACGGGTTCCTTGACCGGATCCACACCGAGGTAGGTGCGGGAGAACTCCATGATGTCGGGGAGCTTCTCGTCGAGGACTTCCTCGGGAATGTGGGTCACATCGATGTAGACGTAATCCTTGTTCGGTCCCGCGCCGCGTCCCTCGAGGACCTCGAGAACCATCGACCGCGCGACGATGTCACGGGGTGCGAGGTCCTTGATGGTGGGGGCGTAGCGCTCCATGAACCGCTCGCCGTCGGCGTTGCGGAGGATGCCGCCCTCACCGCGCACGGCCTCGGAGATGAGGATGCCGAGCCCGGCCAGGCCTGTCGGATGGAACTGGTGGAACTCCATGTCCTCCAGCGGGAGGCCCTTGCGGAAGATGATGCCCATGCCGTCACCGGTGAGGGTGTGGGCGTTGGACGTCGTCTTGTACATGCGTCCCGAGCCGCCGGTGGCGAACACGATGGACTTCGCGTGGAAGACGTGGATCTCGCCGGTGGCCAGCTCGTAGGCGATGACGCCGGTGGCGACCGGACCGTTCTCGGTCTCGGTGATCGCGATGTCGAGGGCGTAGAACTCGTTGAAGAACTCCACGTCGTGCTTGACGCAGTTCTGGTAGAGCGTCTGCAGGATCATGTGACCGGTGCGGTCCGCGGCGTAACATGCGCGGCGCACGGGGGCCTTACCGTGATCGCGGGTGTGACCACCGAAACGACGCTGGTCGATCTTGCCCTCGGGCGTGCGGTTGAACGGCAGACCCATCTTCTCGAGGTCGAGCACCGCGTCGATGGCCTCCTTGGCCATGATCTCGACGGCGTCCTGGTCGGCGAGGTAGTCGCCGCCCTTGACCGTGTCGAAGGTGTGCCACTCCCAGTTGTCTTCCTCCACGTTCGCCAGCGCGGCACACATGCCGCCCTGGGCCGCGCCGGTGTGGCTGCGGGTGGGGTAGAGCTTGGTCAGTACCGCGGTGCGGGCGCGGGGACCGGCCTCGATCGCTGCGCGCATGCCGGCGCCGCCGGCACCGACGATGACCACGTCATAACGGTGTTCCTGCATGAAGTCTGTGCTCCCCTAGCTCGCCGAGATATTGGGGTCGAAGGTGAAGATGACGTACGTGCCGAGGCCCATGATCAGGATCATCGAGAGAACGAGGATCGTGGTCAGCCAGAAGCGCGTGGAGTCCTTGCGGGAGTAGTCCGCGATGACCGTGCGGAGTCCGTTTCCGCCGTGCAGCTGGGCAAGCCACAGCATCGTGAGGTCCCAGAACTGCCAGAACGGGCTGGACCAGCGGCCTGCGACGAACGCGAAGTTGATGCGGTGCACACCGTCGTCGAGCATCAGCATGATGAAGAGGTGGCCGAGCACGAGGAAGATCAGTGCCAGACCGGAGAACCGCATGAACAGCCAGGCGTACAGCTCGAAGTTGTTCTTCGAGGTCCGGCGCGGAGAGCGCGGGTTGTCCAGGCTGGCGGGACGGTCGTAGGTCTTGCCGAGACTCTTGGCTTCTGTCGTCATGTCAGTGCCCCGCAAACATGTTGTAGAAGATGCGTCCTGCGCCCGGGATCATCACCAGGAACCAGATCGCGAGGATTACCCAGAGCATCAGGCGCTGGTACTGCGGTCCCTTGGACCAGAAGTCCACCAGCATCACCCGGACACCGTTCAGTGCGTGGTACAGCACCGCGGCGACGAGCGCGAGCTCCATGAGCCCGACGATCGGGTTCTTGTAGGTCTCGATGACACTGTCGTACGTGTCGGGATTCACCCGCACGAGCGCGGTGTCCAGCACGTGCACGAATAGGAAGAAGAACGTCATTACGCCTGTGATCCGGTGCAAAACCCAGGACCACATTCCGGGGTCGCCCCGGTAAAGCGACCGTGTGCGCTCCTTGGCCGGAGCGGCTTCAGTCGTAGTACTCATCGAGTGCTGTGCCTCCAACGTCATTGGTGGACGTGTCGAGTCTGCGCAGCGTTGCGGACATACCACAACTGGGGACCCGACGTGATCCTGAACCGACTTCTCTGAACTCTAAACCCAACGGAAACGGGGGAACTAATTCGAGTCGGGGTTCGTACCGCCCCTGCAAATGAACTTAGGTTTGCCTCTCCAATGCGGATCGTGCCGTCCCGAGCGATTCTCTGCATCCATTCAGGCCACGTGATTGGATGGGTAACCATGGTCGAGATCGATTGGAAACTGTTGCGCGCCAACGCGCATGAGGTGATGGGACGGGCCTACGCGCCCTACTCCGGGTTCGCCGTGGGGTCGGCGGCGCTGGTGGACGATGGGCGAATCGTCGTCGGATGCAATGTGGAAAATGTCTCATACGGGTTGGGGCTCTGCGCCGAGTGTGTACTGGTCGGTAACTTGTTTGCGGGCGGCGGCGGGCGATTAATCGCCTTCACCTGCTGTGACGCGAGTGGCGACATACTCATGCCGTGCGGACGCTGCCGGCAGATTCTCTTCGAGCACGGCGGCCCCGGACTGCTCGTCGACCACCGGGCCGGCGTGCGCCCATTGGAACAGCTGCTGCCGGACGCTTTCGGTCCGGAGGAGAAGGGGAGAATCAGCCATGCATGACGCCTCGTCGATCATCGCCGCCAAACGCGACGGCCGAGAACTGTCCGGTGCAGAGATCGACTGGGTGGTGGAGGCATTCACCCGGGGTGTCGTGGCCGACGAGCAGATGTCGGCTCTGGCGATGGCCATCTTCTTCCGCGGGATGACGCGCGAGGAGGTGAGCCGCTGGACCACGGCGATGATCTCGTCCGGTCACCGCCTCGACTTCACCCACCTCGGCCGCCCCACCGTGGACAAACACTCGACCGGTGGTGTGGGCGACAAGATCACGCTCCCGCTCGCGCCGCTCGTCGCCGCGTGCGGCGCCGCCGTGCCGCAGCTGTCGGGGCGCGGGCTCGGCCACACCGGCGGAACCCTGGACAAGCTCGAGTCGATCCCGGGCTGGCGCGCCGACCTCGACACGTCGGAGATGGCCGAGATCCTGTCCGACCCCGACGTCGGCGCCGTCGTGTGCGCCGCGAGCGCGGACCTGGCGCCGGCGGACCGGCGGTTGTACGCACTGCGGGACGTCACCGGGACCGTCGAGTCGATTCCCCTGATCGCCAGCTCGATCATGAGCAAGAAGATCGCGGAGGGCACCGGAGCGCTGGTCCTCGACGTGAAGGTCGGTTCGGGCGCGTTCATGAAGAAGCTCGACGACGCACGCGAGCTCGCCCAGACGATGGTCGACCTCGGGAACGACGCCGGGGTGCGGACGATGGCGTTGCTGACGGCGATGGATGCACCCCTCGGTCACACCGCGGGTAACGCGCTGGAGGTGCGGGAATCGCTGGAGGTGCTCGCCGGGGGCGGCCCGTCCGACGTCGTGGAACTGACCCTCGAGCTGGCCCGGGAGATGTTGAAGGCAGCCGGAATCGACGGCGTCGACCCGGCCGACAAGCTGCGGGACGGCTCCGCCATGGACCGCTGGCGGAGCATGATCGCCGCCCAGGGCGGCGACCCCTACGCCCCGCTTCCGATGGCCCGGCACACCGAGGTGCTGCTCTCCGAGTCCGACGGTGTGGTGTGCGGTCTCGACGCCATGGCCGTCGGGCTCGCGGCGTGGCGACTCGGCGCGGGCCGCGCACGGCAGGGCGAGCCGGTGCAGGCGGGGGCCGGCATCGAACTGCACGCGAAGCCGGGGGAGACGGTGTCGGTGGGCACTCCGCTCGTCACGCTGCACACCGACACGCCCGAACGGTTCGCCGCGGCGAAAGCCGTCCTTTCCGAAGCCTGGACCGTCGTGGCCGACGCGCCGCCGGTGACGACACCGCTCGTCATCGAGCGGATAGAGGATCCCTCACGCTAACGTCGTCCCATGACCGCACTGGATCTGTCGGCCCTGCGCCGAGCGCCGAAGGTGTTGCTGCACGACCATCTCGACGGAGGTCTCCGGCCCGAGACGGTTCTCGAACTCGCCCGCGACTGCGGCTACGACGCGCTGCCCGCCGACACCGCGCCCGCGCTCGCGAAGTGGTTCCGGGAGGCCGCGGACAGCGGTTCGCTCGAGCGGTACCTCGAGACGTTCGCCCACACCGTCGCCGTCATGCAGACCCCCGTCGGACTCGAACGCGTCGCCCGTGAATGCGCCGAGGACCTCGCCGCCGACGGCGTGGTCTACGCCGAGGTCCGGTTCGCCCCGGAGCAGCACCTCGAAGAGGGGCTGACCCTCGACGAGGTGGTGGAACAGGTCCTGCTCGGATTCGAGGCGGGGGAGTCCGCGGCGGAGGTGCGCGGCCAGAACATCCGGATCGGAGTCCTGCTCACCGCGATGCGGCACGCGGCGCGGTCCCGGGAGATCGCGGAACTGGCGATCCGGTTCCGGGACCGTGGCGTCGTCGGGTTCGACATCGCAGGCGCCGAGGCGGGCAATCCGCCGAGCCGCCACCTCGACGCCTTCGAGTACATGCGGGGCAGCAATGCGCACTTCACCATTCACGCGGGTGAGGCGTTCGGCCTGCCGTCCATTCACGAGGCCATCGCGTTCTGCGGCACGGACCGCCTCGGTCACGGGGTCCGGATCACCGACGACATCACGATCGGCGCCGACGGTGTCCCGGTGCTCGGAAAGCTCGCGAACTATGTGCGGGACAAGAGGATTCCCCTTGAACTGTGTCCCAGCTCCAATGTCCAGACCGGGGCCGTGGACGCGCTCGAGAACCATCCGTTCGACCTGCTCGCCCGGTTGCGGTTCCGCGTCACGGTCAACACCGACAACCGGCTGATGAGCGACACCAGCATGAGTCAGGAGATGCTCCGCCTCGTCGAGACGTTCGGGTACGGCTGGACCGATCTCGAGCGCTACACCATCAACGCGATGAAGTCGGCATTCATCCCGTTCGATCAGCGGCTACAGCTGATCGACGAGGTGATCAAGCCAGGATTCGCCGTGTTGGTGGGATGAGCGTCCCGCAGGCGGGCGCTCAGATCTTCCGCAGGCGGGCCTCGAACTCCCGCTCGAGCTTCCGCCACGCCTCGGCCTCGGCGTCGAAGGGCGCGCTCGGAGCCATTCGCGTCGGGTCCGGGTTGAGGACGAACGAGACGTACCAGCCCAGCGGGTCCGACGACACGAGCGCGGTTTCCACCGAATCGTCGTCGGCGAAATCGGCTGCATCGGTGAACAATTCGACGGCAAGATCCAGCTGATCCGCGTCGACGGACTCCGGGCCCGCGGCCAGGTCGTCGGCCAGGCCGGGCAGGACGTACACGTTCTCGTCGGTGACCTCGACCTCGAGCGACCCGTCGACGGCCGCCACCTGGATCTCCTCGTACGTGCTGACCTGCGCGAGGGCGTGCTCGTGGTTGTCGGCGAGGTACCGGGCCAGTGCCCGCTCGGACGTGAACACGAAGATCGCACCGTCACGACCGAGGAAGATCGCGTCGTCGTCGAGGTAGCAGCGGAGTGTGAAGTAGGTCTCCCCGGACGTGATGATCTTGACGGGGTCGACACCCACCGCACCCCAGAACGAGTCGTCTTCCTCCTCGTCCTCGGTGGTCAGATCGAGTGCGACGAACTCCTCGTCTTCCTCGGCCTCCTCGGCGACGTCGTCCACGTCGACGGTGTTCTCGTCGGCGGCCACCAGTTCGGCCTCGGCCACGGCTACCGCGTCGGCGTCCACCTCGGGGGTGGCGACGATGTTGTCGACGGCATCGAGGACGTCATCCCAGCCCTTCGCGATCGCGGTCCCGATCTGCGCCCACAGTTCCTCGCCCTCGCGTCCCTCGAAAGCGCTGGCGCCCGCCGGGAGCGCACCGAGGATGGGGTTCGCGTTGAAGAACTTGGTGACCGCGTCGAGTTCGCAGACCTCACCGATGTTGCGCACCATGTTGAGCGTGTCTTCGAGCTCGCTCACGACGGCGGCGTCGGGGTCGCTCGCCGCCAGTTCGGGGACACCGATCAGGTCGAAGCAGAAGTTCTCGTCGGGCTCGAGCTCCGCGGCGGAGAGCCCGGACACCACGCTCCACGCGGGATGCTCGACAAGGTCGTTGTCGGTATTCGTGCGGATGAAGGCGGCGAGTTCTGCCACTGATTCGAACCCGTAGAGGTCTTCCTCGTGACCCAGGAATGCTTCCCACTCGTCGTCTCCCTCACGCCACCGTGGTGCCCACAGTGTCACGAGGTCGCCGTCGGTGAGACCGAGTTCGATCGGGACGATGTCTCCAGCCATGGCGCGAAGCCTATCGACCCCGCGGCCAAAGTTATACCCGGGCTGTGTGCGGACCGTTTCCGGAGCCCGTCGTCGCCCTGTCACACCCTCCCGAACCCGTCCTGCAGCGCCGTCATGACCCGGGTGCGCTGTTCGGCGGCGAGCCGGGCCGCCTCCTGGCTGGTGTTCGTGATCATCGCCGCGAGGGTTCGGGCGTCGAGGCTCGCGATGGAGTCGTCCATCCACAGACCGGTCAACGTGCCGTTCCCGTCGACCTCGGCCGTCACCTGATCGGACTCGCTCGATGCCCGCGCCGTGATCGACTGCAGCCCGGCGAGGGCCTCCTCGAGCAGGTTCACCTGTTCGGTGGCCCGGCCGACGATCGCATCCATGTCGTGTTCGCTCACAGTGGTCGCATCCAGCTCGTCGGGGTGGGTTCTTCCTCGTCTTCGATCGCCTGCACGGCGGCGACGTCGGCGCGGGTGGGCAGGCCGAGCTTGTCGAGGATCTCGGCGGGCATGCCGTCACGGGCGAGTTCGTCGCGCCGACGCGCGCCGGCCTCCATCGCCGAGCGTCTGCAGAGCGTCAGGATCTCGTCCGCGAGTCGTTGGCCGCCGTACCGCAGTTCGCGTGGATCGATGCGGAGTTCGAGCGGCAGACCCTGCTCGGTGGTCCGCACCGAGACGGTGCCGGAGCGATTGCTGACTGCGGCCGTGGTGCCGGCCGGGGGTGGGGTGGGGGGAAACATGATTCCTGTCATTCCGTGGGTCGGTAGAAGCCGTAGAAGCCCATGCCGCTGTTGCTGGTTCGGATCGGACCGACCTGCACGGGATCACCGGCCTCGACGAGCTGGCCGTTGCCGATCACCATCGCCACGTGGCCGTCCCACACGGCGAGGTCGCCGGGCATCAGGTCTCCCGGGTCGACGGCGGTGCCGACGTTCTGCTCCTGCGCCAGGCGCGGAAGACCTACGCCCGCTTCGCCGTACGCCCACTGCGTCAGCCCGCTGCAGTCGAGGCCCTCGCCGGGCGACGTCCCGCCCCATACGTACGGGACACCCTGCTGCGACAGCGCGTTGCGGACGGCGTCGGCCGCCTCCTTGTTGGGTGCGACGGCGGTGCTGCCGTCGGGCAGGACCACCTCGACGCCCTCGCCGCCGTGGGCGGGGTCCGAGGTGGACGGACCGTGACCGGTGCCTCCCGGCCTGCCGGTGAGGGAGTCCGCCCGCGACCCGCGCGCCGCGCGTCCGCCCGACGAGTGGGCGGCCGGGGCGGAGATGCTCGTCAGGCCCGACATCGGCGACGATCCCGAGGAACTCGCGAACCCGGACGCCGCACGGCTGACCGCGTCGGAGCCTGCGGGTGCGACGGGGGCCGCGGAGGCGGGCGCCGTACTCGTCGCGGTCGTGCTCGCGGGTGCGGTGGCGGCCGGCGCGGACGGGACGTCCTCGGCCGGTGTGAGGGTGACCATCTTTCCGGTCTGCTCCGCGAGTTCGACCCGCACCTTCGCGACGACCGCGGTGGCCCGGCCGAGGTGGTCGAGTGCCGCCGCGACGATCATCGCCTGACCGGGCGGGGTGGCGAGGGCGGGTCCGGCCGCGACCGCGAGGGAGATGAACGACTGCAGGATCTCTTGCAATTGCAGCATTCCGGCCCGGACGATCTCGGAGGCCTCGGCGACGACGGCAGCCATGTCGTTGCCGCGATCGGAGACCGCGACCGTCGCCCGCTGCGCCTCCTCGGTCTTCACGATCGCACCGGTGCCGCCCTTGCCCTGCCAGTCGCCGTAGATCGAGCTGATGCCGGTGCGTCCGGTGTCATGCACCGCGTCGATGGCGATCGAGGACGCGCGCAGGGCGTCGGCGGGTCCGCCCGCGGGGAGGACCCCGCTGCCGAATGCGCCGAGCAGATCGAGGATCGGGCGGGTGAGGAGATCGATGGGGATCACGGTCAGGCCTCCAGCCCGACCGCGTCCGCGGCGAGCGCGGCCGTGGTGGCCAATTCGGTGCCCTCGTATGCGGCGGCATTCGCGAGCGCGGTCGCGCTGATTCCGCCGAGCACGCCGGACAGCTTCTCGATGGAGGCCAGGTGCGCGGCGTGCGCCGTCGCGAAGGCGGCGACGAAATCGCCGCCGATCACCCCGAAGACCGGACCGAGCAGCAGCGGTCCCGCGGCCGCGGCCCCGAGACCCGCGGCCTGCATTTCCACGGACATGGTCGCGGCCGTGGCAGCGAACTCGGCGATACTCGCGGTATCCGCCCTCAAGTCGTTCATCGTCATCCCCCCCAGTCGGATTTGATACCGGTCACCATATTGGACGCGGGGGACACCCGATCGGTTCCGCCCCCCGATTCGCCGAGAATCGCGCTCCCGCGAAATCTCGACGCGCGCCCCCTTATTCTTCGAGCATGAACACGCACGTCGTCGACCACCCGCTCGCAGCGGTCCTCCTGACCACGATGCGCGATGCGCGCAGCGACAATGCCACATTTCGTGCCGCCTTGCGAAGGCTGACGCACATGCTGGTGTACGAGGCGATGCGCGAGGCTCCGGTCGACACGTTCGACGTGGTCACCCCCATCGCGACCACCGGCGGGGTGCGGCTCAGTCATCCGCCGCTGCTCGTCCCGGTCCTGCGCGCCGGACTGGGCATGGTCGAGCAGGCCAGCAGCCTGATCCCGCAGGCGCGAGTCGGTTTCGTCGGCATGGCCCGCGACGAGCAGACGCATCTGCCGGTGCCGTATCTGGAGTCGCTCCCCGCGGACCTGTCCGGCATCCCGGTGTACGTCCTCGACCCGATGCTGGCCACCGGCGGTTCGATGGTGCACACGATCGATCTGCTCGTCGCCCGCGGCGCCACGGATGTCACCGCCGTGTGCGTCGTCGCGGCGCCGGAAGGCGTTGCCGCCCTCACGGCGTCCGGCCATCCCGTGCGACTC
Organism: Rhodococcus sp. NPDC057014; assembly: GCF_042673295.1. NCBI lineage: Bacteria > Bacillati > Actinomycetota > Actinomycetes > Mycobacteriales > Nocardiaceae > Rhodococcus > Rhodococcus sp. NPDC057014. Next base: position 30,455 of record NZ_JBHUSF010000038.1, on the reverse strand, counting down.
GTCACCGCGGCAGTCGACGAGGGACTGAACGGGGACGCGTTCATCGTCCCCGGCCTCGGCGACGCCGGCGACCGGCAGTTCGGGCCGCGCTGACGCGTCGGCTACAGGGCTTCGGCGAACTCGCGCAACAGGTTCAGCCGCGTCGCGGCAGTCTCCCGCGCCGCGGGTAGCGCCGACCGATCCGGCGCCGGGACGACCACCTCCAGATAGCACTTGAGCTTGGGTTCGGTCCCGGAGGGGCGCACGACCACCCGGACGCTCGACCCGGCGAGGACGACGGCGTCGGTGCGGGACTGCCCGCGCCGTTCCGCCAGATCGGTGACCTCGACGGGCTCACCGGCCAGTTCGGCCGGCAGGTCCGCCCGCAGTCGTCGCATCATCGCGGTGATGTCGGCGAGGTCGGTGACGCGGCGCGACACCTGGTCTCCGGCGTGCAACCCGAATTCGAGCGCGTAGTCGTCCAGCCGGTCGAGGAGTGTCGCCCCGTCCGCCCGCAGGGTGGCCGCGAGGTCGGCGGCCACCACCGCCGCGGAGATACCGTCCTTGTCGCGCACCGACTCCGGGTCGACGCAGTGACCGATCGCCTCCTCGTACGCGTACACGAGACCCTCGCCCGCCCGGACGAGCCACTTGAAGCCGGTGAGGGTGCGGGCGAAGCGGGCGCCGCGGGCCGCGGCGAGCTTCCCGAGGAGTGCGGACGAGACGATCGTCGTCGCGACGAGTGACTCCGCCGGGGCGGATGCGAGGACGTGGTCGCCGAGCAGGACCCCCGTCTCGTCTCCGCGGAGCATCCGCCAGCCGTCCGGCCCGCGCACACCGACCGCGCACCGGTCCGCGTCGGGGTCGAGGGCCAGCGCGAGGTCGGCGTCGACGTCCGCGGCGAGCGCGAGTACGGCGTCCGAGGCGCCCGGCTCCTCGGGATTGGGGAACTCGACGGTCGGGAAGTCCGGGTCGGGGTCGAACTGCGCGGCGACGGTGTGGACGTCGGTGAACCCGGCGGATTTCAGTGCGGCGAGCGCGGTCTCGCCGCCGACGCCGTGCATGGCGGTGAGCGCGATCCGCACGGATCGCGACCCGCCCCTCGGCAGGGACGCGACCCGGTCGACGTAACGGTCGAGGAGTTCCTCGGACGCCGGGGTCACCGGGATCCGGGGCACGAGATCCGCCCGCCCGATCCTGCTGATCGCCGCCTCGATCTCCCGGTCGGACGGCGAGATCAACTGGGCGCCGCCGTCGAGGTAGACCTTGTACCCGTTGTCGGCGGCGGGATTGTGGGAGGCGGTGATCTGCACACCGGCCGCGGCCCGGAGGCGGCGGACCGCGAACGCGACGATCGGGGTGGGCAGGGGACGGGGGAGGAGGACGACCGAGAATCCCGCGCCCGCCAGCACTTCCGCGGCGGCGACGGCGAACTTCTCCGATCCGTGCCGCGCGTCGCGCCCGACGACGACGGTGGAGCCGCCCAGGCACCGATCCTTCAGCCATGCGCCCAGCCCGGCGGTCGTGCGGATCACGACGGCGAGGTTCATGCCGTTCGGGCCCGCCCGCACCGGTCCGCGCAGTCCCGCGGTCCCGAAACTCAGCGGCGCGGCGAAGCGGTCGGCGAGCTCGTCGGCGGACAGGTTCGCGAGTTCCGCCCGGGTGCCGGGGTCGGGGTCGGCGTCGATCCAGTCCGCGATCGGATCGTTCACAAGCGCTCCACCAGTTCTCGCAGGAGCCCGCCCATGCGGTCGGCGGACGCCCGGCCGGCGGCGAGGACCTCCTCGTGGTTCAGGTGCTCGCCGGTGATGCCCGCCGCGAGGTTCGTCACCATCGAGATCCCGAGGACCCGGGCGCCGAGCGCCCGCGCTGCGATCGTCTCGTGGACGGTGGACATGCCGACGAGGTCGGCGCCGATCGTCCGCAGCATGCGGATCTCGGCCGGGGTCTCGTAGTGCGGGCCCGGCAGACCGGCGTAGACGCCTTCGCTGAGCGATCCGTCGATGTCGCGTGCGAGGGCCCGCAGTTCGGGGTCGTACGCGTCGACGAGGTCCACGAACTCGGCGCCCACGAGGGGTGACCGGGCCGTGAGGTTGAGGTGATCGCTGATCAGCACCGGCTGTCCGACGGTGAAGTCCTCGCGGATCCCGCCCGCGGCGTTCGTCAGGATGACGGTCGTCGCCCCGGCGGCGATAGCCGTGCGCACCGGGTGGACGACGGACGACAGCGGATGGCCCTCGTAGGCGTGGGTGCGGCCGAGCAGGACGAGGATCCGCCTGCCGCCCACCTCCACGGAGCGGATCGTTCCGGCGTGTCCCGCGGCGGACGGCGGGGTGAACCCCGGGAGGTCGGCCATCGGGACGGTGCAGAGTGATTCGCCGAACCGGTCGGCGGCGGCATTCCACCCCGATCCGAGGACGACGGCGATCGAGTGTTCGGCGCAGTTCGTGTGCGCGGCGAGCGCGGCGGCCGCGGCGTCTGGCGTTCCCATGAGGCGATAGTCTTCCACTCATGCCCTATCTCGATCGCGACGGCGACGTATTCATCCTGTACCTCGGCACCGAGGGCGAGACGGACAACGAGAACCGCTTCCACCCGGAGTGGATCGACGCCACCCACGCCGCGCTCGACGAGGTCGAAGCCCACGAGGGGCCCGCAGCGCTGGTGACGACCGCGACGGGCAAATTCTTCACGAACGGTCTGGACACCACGTGGATCTTCGCCAACACGGACAAGCTCCCCGAGTACCTCGACCGCGTGCACACGATCTACAGCCGCCTGCTCGCGTTCCCGATGGCCACCGTCGCCGCCGTCCAGGGGCATGCTTTCGGTGCCGGCGCAATGCTCGCCACGTCCCACGACTTCCGGGTGATGCGCGCCGACCGCGGCTTCTACTGCCTTCCCGAGGTGTCGCTGAACATGCCGTTCACCGTCGGGATGTCGGCGCTCCTGAACACGCGCCTGCCCAGGCAGACCGCGGTCGAGGCGATGACGACCGGTCGCCGCTACGGCGGTTCCGACGCGCTCGCCGCGGGCATCGTCGACCAGATCGAGGAGGGGGACGCCGTCCTCTCCGCCGCCGTGACACGGGCCGCCGCGCTCACCGCGACCCGCGGCGCCAACCTGGCCGGGATCAAGCGCGGAATCCATCACGACGCCCTCGCCGCGCTCGCCACGGCGACGGACAAGAGCAACTTCAGCTTCGGGTGAGAGAATGAGCACGTGAATGCGGATGTCGAGGCGGCGGTCAGGTCAATCGAGACCGATCTGATCGCGCTGTCCCATTCGATCCACAGCGAACCGGAACTCGCGTTCGAAGAGTTCCGGAGCGTCGCGAAGATCACCGAACTGCTCAAACGCAGCGGGTTCGACGTGCGCACGGGCATCGCGGACCTGCCGACGGCGTTCGACGCCACATTCGGCAGCGGCGACCTCGTCATCGGCATCTGCGCGGAATACGACGCGCTGCCGGAGATCGGGCACGCGTGCGGGCACAACATCATCGCGGCGTCCGCCGTCGGCGCCGGCGTCGCGCTCGCCACCGTGGCCGAACGGCTCGGGATCACGGTGCGGGTCATCGGGACGCCCGCGGAGGAGAGCGGTGGCGGGAAGATCGCCATGCTCGAGAACGGTGTCTTCGACGGCGTCGCGGCCGCCCTGATGGTGCATCCGGGACCCATCGACATCACGGGAGCGACGTCGCTCGCGCTGGCCGACATCGCGGTCACGTTCAACGGCCGCGAAGCGCACGCGTCGGCCGCGCCGGAGTTCGGGCGCAACGCCGCCGACGCCGCGACCGTCGCGCAGGTCGGTATCGGCCTGCTGCGCCAACATCTCTCGCCGGGACAGCAGATCCACGGCATCGTCTCCGACGGCGGCACCGCGCCCAACATCGTTCCCGCCCGCTCCGAAATGCTGTACTACCTGCGCGCCGAGACGGCGTGGGCGCTGTCCGAGCTGACGGCCCGCGCGGAAGCGTGCTTCGCGGCCGGGGCACTCGCCACCGGGTGTACCCACGAGATCCGCACGGTGTCGCCGACGTACACGGAACTGACACCGGACCCCTGGCTGGTGGCGACGTACCGGGAGCAGATCCTCGACATGGGACGGACGCCGTTGCCGCTCGAATGGGAAGGCGTCCGCCCGCTGGGCAGCACCGACATGGGCAACGTCACCAACGTCCTGCCCGGAATACACCCGATCATCGGCCTCGACTCGGGAGGTGCGGTGACGCATCAGCCGCAGTTCGCGGCGGCGTGCATCACCGAATCCGCCGACCTGGCCGTGATCGACGGGGCGATTGCCCTGGCTCGCACGGCAGTTCGCGCTGCGACGGACGACGAACAGCGGGTGCGGCTGTTGGAAGGAGTTGATCGCCGGTGAACGCGGCAGTCGACAAGTGGATTCTCGCTCACACCGACGAACTCTCCCAGTGGCGGCGGCACATCCACGCCAATCCCGAACTCGCGCGACACGAGTACGCGACGACGGAATTCGTGGCGACCCGCCTGGCCGCGGCGGGACTGTCACCCGAACTGCTGCCCGGGGGAACGGGGCTCACGTGCGATCTCGGGCCGTCGGACGGCCCGCGCATCGCGTTGCGCGCGGACATGGACGCGCTCCCGCTCCAGGAACTCACCGGTGCCACGTACTCGTCGACGGTGCCGGGCGTGTCGCACGCATGCGGGCACGACGCGCACACCACCATCCTGCTCGGAACCGGTCTCGCCCTCAGCGAGATCCCCGACCTGCCGGTGGGTGTCCGGCTCATCTTCCAGCCGGCCGAGGAGGTCATGCCGGGCGGTGCGCTGGAGGTCGTCGCGGCCGGACGGCTCGAGGGCGTGTCACGGATCTTCGCTCTCCACTGCGATCCGCGGCTCGCGGCCGGGCGCGTCGGGGTGCGACTCGGCGCGATCACGTCCGCGGCCGACACGATCGAGGTCGTGCTCGACTCGCCGGGCGGCCACACGTCGCGTCCGCACCTGACCACCGACCTCGTGTTCGCGCTGGGAACCGTCGTCACCGGACTGCCGGGCATGCTCAGCAGGCGGATCGACCCGCGCACCGGCACCGTCATGGTGTGGGGCGCCGTGAGCGCCGGCCGGGCCCCCAACGCCATCCCGCAGACCGGCATGATGACCGGCACCGTGCGGACCGGCGATCACGAGACGTGGGAGATGCTCGAGCCGCTGGTCCGGGAGATCGTCCACGGGCTCCTCGCGCCCACCGGAGTGCGATATCAGCTGAACTACCGCCGCGGCGTCCCTCCCGTCGTCAACGACGAGGTGTCGACACGCATGTTCGAGGACGCGATCCGCTCCGTCGGCCCGGACGCCCTCGCCGACACGCCGCAGTCGGGCGGCGGCGAGGACTTCTCCTGGTATCTCGAAGAGGTTCCCGGCGCCATGGCCCGGCTCGGCGTCTGGTCGGGCGTCGGCGAGCAACTCGACATCCACCAGCCCACGTTCGATCTGGACGAGCGGGCGCTCGGAGTCGGCGTGCGGGTGCTGTCGAGCCTGGTGCTGGGCTGAGGCGCAGCGTTAGGCGGTGCTATTCGGTGCCCGGACCGACGTTGCGGCTGTTGCGGGTGCGCAGGTCGCGCACGTAGTCGGCGGGGGCCCCGGCGATCTCCGCGGCGTCGGCCATCACCCCGAGGTAGCGGGCCGACGGCAGGCCGCCCTCGTACGCGTCGAGCACGTACAACCAGGCGAGTTCCGGTTCGCCGACGGTGTCCACGCGGACGCGGATCTTGCGGTGAATGCCGAGTTCGGAGCCCTCCCATCGGTCGAGGCTGACCTCGTCCTCCTCGGGGACGTCGTACAGCACGACGAACACCTTGGAATCGGGATCCTCGACCACGGTGGCGAGTGCGCCCTCCCAGCCGATGTCCCCGCCACTGAACGTCAGTCGCCAGCCGTGCAGCCAGCCCGTCCCCGCCATCGGCGAATGAGGGCAGCGCTGCAACATCTGCTCGGGATGCATGTTGGACCCGTAGGCGGCATAGATCGACACGGCGGCAAGCCTAAACGGTGCCTAGTAATCTGTTGCATGCAGTGCACGACACGCCGCGCTGCGATCGTAGGAAAAGCCGGCCGGAGACCCCGGTCGACAGGTGAATTGGAGGACAGATGACCCGAATCGTGATCATTGGTGGCGGGCCTGCCGGATACGAGGCAGCGTTGGTGGCCGCACAGCACGGCGCCTCCGTCTCCTTGATCGATTCGGACGGGGTGGGCGGCGCCTGCGTTCTGTTCGACTGCGTGCCGTCCAAGACCTTCATCGCCTCCACCGGAGTGCGCACCGACATGCGGCGCGCCACCGACCTGGGGATTGCGCTCGATCCCGAGCAGGCCACGGTCGCGCTGCCGAAGATCCACGCCCGGGTGAAGAGCCTCGCGCAGGCGCAGTCCTCCGACATCCGCACGCGGCTGCAGACGGTGGGTGTCGAACTGCTGTCGGGCACCGCCGAGCTCACCGACTCCCGGCTCGGCATGGCGTCGCATCAGGTGTGTGCGACTCTCGAGAACGGCGAGAAGAAGACGCTCGACGCCGACGTCGTCCTCATCGCGACCGGTGCGAGCCCCCGGGTGATCCCCGGGGCGGAGCCGGACGGCGAGCGGATCCTGACGTGGCGCGACCTCTACGACCTCGACGAGCTGCCCACGCATCTCGTCGTCGTCGGTTCCGGTGTGACCGGCGCCGAGTTCGTGTCCGCCTACACCGAGATGGGTGTCAAGGTCACCCTGGTGTCCAGCCGCGACCGCGTCCTGCCCGGTGAGGACGCCGACGCCGCCCTCGTCCTCGAGGACGTCCTCGCCGAACGCGGTGTCACCCTCGTCAAGCACGCCAGGGCCGACGCCGTGAAGCGCACCGAGGACGGCATCGTCGTCGTCCTCGCGGACGGCCGCACCGTCGAGGGCAGCCACGCCCTGATGACCGTCGGTTCGGTTCCCAACACGCAGGGTCTCGGGCTGGAGAAGGTCGGCATCGAACTCGACAAGGGTGGCTACCTGCGGGTGGACCGGGTGTCGCGCACGCCGGTGTCGGGGATCTACGCGGCGGGCGACTGCACCGGTCTGCTGCCGCTGGCGTCGGTCGCCGCGATGCAGGGCCGCATCGCGATGTACCACGCGCTCGGCGAGGGCGTCAGCCCCATCAAGCTGAAGACCGTGGCGTCGGCCGTGTTCACCCGCCCCGAGATCGCGACCGTCGGCGTCAGTCAGGCCGCGATCGACGACGGCGAGGTGCCTGCCCGCACCGTCATGCTCCCGCTCAACACCAACCCGCGCGCGAAGATGTCCGGACTGCGCCGTGGTTTCGTGAAGATCTTCTGCCGTCCGGCCACCGGTGTGGTGATCGGCGGCGTGGTGGTGGCCCCCAACGGGTCGGAGCTGATCCTGCCCATCGCCATCGCCGTGCAGAACAACCTCACCGTCAACGATCTCGCCGCGACGTTCTCGGTGTACCCGTCGCTGACGGGGTCGATCACCGAGGCGGCTCGCCAGCTGATGCGGCACGACGACCTGGACTGAATCCCGAAATGTGAGAATCGCATTTCACATAGTGGCTCCTGCGGTGAGATAGTCGGGGAACGGTCCGAAATCATCGGCCGTGCCTCGGCGCTCTCCCGCCCCGCAGACCCAGGACGGACAGGGTGTTCCTCACCTGATCCCCGCTTTGACGTGCCTCCTGGGAGTCGACATGCCGCAATCACTTGCCCGCCGCATGGAGGGGCTGCACAGCTCCGCCATCCGTGACCTTCTCACCCTCACCGCCCGGCCCGACGTGGTCAGCCTCGCGGGCGGGCTGCCGGACCCCGAATTCATTCCGCGGGAACGGATCCGGAAGGAAGCCGAACTGGCGCTCGCGGATCCGGCGTCCGTCCAGTACGGCGAGACCACCGGGTTGCGCAAGCTCCGCGACGTGCTCGCCGCCCGCGAGGGCGCGAAGATCGGCCGGCCGCTGGGCGCCGCGGACGTCGTCGTCACGCACGGCTCGCAGCAGGCGCTGAGTCTGCTCGCACAGGTGCTGCTCGACCCCGGCGACGTCGTGATCGTCGAGGAACCCGCATACACCGGAGCGCTGCAGGTGTTCCGTGCCGCGGAGGCCGACGTCCGGTCCGTCCCGCTGGACGCCGACGGCATGGACACCGCCGCCCTGCAGGGCATGCTCGAGTCCGGACTGCGGCCCGCCGTCGTCCACACGGTGAGCAATTTCCACAACCCGCGCGGCGTCGTCCTGACGGCCGGCCGCCGGGAACACCTCGCCGCGCTGGCCGATCGCTACGGCTTCTGGGTGATCGAGGACGACCCGTACGGCGAACTCTTCTTCGACGGGCCGCCGCCCGCGCCCGTCGCGGCGCTGTCGGACCGGGTGATCCGATTGTCCAGCGCCTCGAAGATCCTGGCACCGGCGCTGCGGGTCGGGTGGCTGCACGGCGACCGTCGGGTGTGCGAGGCCGTCGAACTGCTCAAACAGGGCTCGGACCTCTGCGGTTCGTCACTCACCCACCGGATCGCCGCCGGGCTGCTGTCGGACGAGCCGTGGCTGGACCTGCACCTGGAGATGCTGCGTGCCCGCTACGGGTCCCGGGCCCGGGCGCTCGCCGACGGCGTCGCCTCGACGTTCGGCGACCGCGCCGACGTGTCCTCGGCCGTGGGCGGAATGTTCTGCTGGACCGAGTTTGCCGACTCGGGCCTGGACACAGCCGCGCTGCTGCAGACCGCCGTCGGGCACGGCGTGGCCTTCGTCCCGGGATCGGCGTTCGGCGTCGCCGCTGAGCACCGCAGCGCTCTGCGGCTGTGCTTCGCGACCTGTTCGGAAGATGTGCTGACGGGTGCGGCGGCGAGGCTCGGCGACGCGTACGCCGATCACGCCCAGTCGTAGGTCCGCTCGACGGCCTTGTTCCACTCGGCGTACAGCCGGGTGGACTCGGCCTCGTCCATCCCCGGCTCCCAGGTCTTGTCGACGGCCCAGTTCGCGCGGATGTCGTCCTCGCTGTCCCAGAACCCGACGGCCAGGCCTGCGGCGTACGCGGCGCCCAACGCCGTCGTCTCGTTGACGACGGGCCGGATGACCGGCACCGCGAGGATGTCGGACTGGAACTGCATGAGCGTCTCGTTGACGACCATGCCGCCGTCCACCTTGAGGGAGGCCAGTTCGACGCCCGAATCGGCGCGCATGGCCTCGATCACCTCACGGGTCTGATACGCGGTGGCCTCGAGGGCGGCCCTGGCGAGGTGGCCCTTGTTCACGAACCGGGTGAGCCCGACGATCGCGCCGCGGGCGTCCGGTCGCCAGCGGGGGGCGAACAACCCGGAGAACGCGGGCACGAAGTAGGCGCCGCCGTTGTCGTCGACGGACTTCGCCAGATCCTCGATGTCCTTGGCCGAACCGATGATTCCCAGGTTGTCGCGCAGCCACTGCACCAGCGAACCGGTGACGGCCACGGACCCCTCGAGCGCGTAGACGGCAGGTGCGTCGCCGATCTTGTAGCAGACGGTGGTGAGGAGGCCGTGCTTGCTGTGCACGGGAGTGGTCCCCGTGTTGAGCAGCAGGAAGTTCCCCGTCCCGTACGTGTTCTTCGCTTCGCCTTCGGACAGGCAGGCCTGCCCGAACGTCGCGGCCTGCTGATCGCCGAGGATTCCCGCGACGGGCACACCCGGCAGCGTGCCCCGTTCGCGTCCGACGCCGTAGATCTCCGACGAGCTGCGGATCCCTGGCAGCATCGACATCGGGATGCCGAAATCGGCGCAGATCTCCGGATCCCAGTCGAGGGTCTCGAGATTCATCAACAGCGTGCGGGACGCGTTGGTGACATCGGTCACGTGGGTGCCCTCCGTGATGTGCCACAGAATCCAGCTGTCGATCGTGCCGAAGCAGAGTTCGCCCGCCTCCGCCCTCTCGCGGGCACCGTCGACGTTGTCGAGAATCCAGCGGACCTTCGGCCCCGAGAAATACGTGGACAGCGGCAGTCCGGTGCGCTTCTGGTAGCGGCCCGGGCCCTCGTCGCCGCCGAACTGCGTGCACAGCTCGTCGGTGCGCGTGTCCTGCCAGACGATGGCGTTGTACACCGGTTCTCCGGTGTTCCGGTCCCACACGACCGCCGTCTCGCGCTGATTGGTGATGCCGATCGCGGCGATGTCGCGTTTGGTGAGGTCGGCCTTCGCGAGCGCGGACGCCACCACTTCACGGGTGTTGATCCACAGCTGCTTCGCGTCGTGCTCCACCCAGCCTGCGCGCGGAAAGAACTGCTCGTGCTCCTTCTGGGCGACGCTCACCACGGCGCCGTCGTGATCGAAGATCATGCAGCGGCTGGAGGTGGTGCCCTGGTCTATCGCGGCGATGTACTGAATCACACGCATGAAGCTACTAGCCTGGGCATGAATCCGTCGTCATCTCACAGGAGCCCGAGTTGAGTAGTCAGCCTGGTGTGCAGTTCCTCGGTCCCCGGCAGCGCGATGCCGCCTGGGACGAGCTGCAGACCGAACAGTTCGACGTCGTCGTGATCGGCGGTGGTGTGGTCGGGGCCGGTGCGGCCCTGGACGCGGCCACCCGCGGGCTGAAGGTGGCGTTGGTGGAGGCGCGCGACTACGCGTCCGGAACGTCGAGCCGCTCGTCGAAGATGTTCCACGGCGGGCTGCGCTACCTCGAGCAGCTCGAGTTCGGACTGGTGCGGGAGGCGCTCCGGGAGCGTGAGCTGTCGCTGACCACCCTCGCGCCGCACCTGGTCAAGCCGCTCGAGTTCCTGTTCCCGATCACCCACCGGCTGTGGGAGCGGCCCTACATGGCGGCAGGAATCTTCCTCTACGACCGGATGGGCGGCGCCAAATCGGTTCCGCCGCAGAAGCATCTGACCCGCGCGGGTGCGCTGCGGATGGCGCCGGGGCTCAAGCGCAACTCGCTGACCGGCGGCATCCGATACTACGACACCGTCGTCGACGACGCCCGGCACACCATGACCGTCGCCCGCACCGCCGCCCACTACGGTGCGGTCGTGCGGACGTCGACGCAGGTGGTCGGTTTCCTGCGGGAGGCGGACCGGGTGTCCGGGGTACGCATCCGGGACTGCGAGGACGGGCGGACCGCCGACGTGAAGGCGCACGTCGTCATCAACGCGACCGGGGTGTGGACCGACGAGATCCAGGCGCTGTCGCGGCAACGCGGCCGATTCCGGGTCCGCGCGTCCAAGGGTGTTCACATCGTGGTGCCCCGTGACCGCATCGTCAGCGACGCCGCGATCATTCTCCGCACCGAGAAGTCGGTGCTGTTCGTCATCCCGTGGGGCAGCCACTGGATCATCGGCACCACCGACACGGACTGGAACCTCGATCTCGCGCATCCGGCGGCCACCAAGGCCGACATCGACTACATCCTCGGTCACGTCAACAAGGTGCTGGTGACGTCGCTGACCCACGAGGACATCGACGGTGTCTACGCCGGTCTGCGTCCGCTGCTCGCCGGGGAGAGCGACGAGACGTCGAAGCTGTCACGCGAGCACGCCGTCGCGCGCGTGGCGCCGGGCCTCGTCGCCATCGCGGGCGGCAAGTACACCACCTACCGCGTGATGGCCGAGGATGCCGTGGATCTCGCGGCCGAGGACATTCCGGCGCGGATGGCGCCGTCCATCACCGAGAAGGTGCCGCTCGTCGGGGCGGACGGCTATTTCGCGCTGGTCAACCAGACCGTGCACCTCGGCCAGCTGTACGGTCTGCACCCGTACCGGGTGAAGCACCTGCTGGACCGGTACGGCTCGCTGATCGGCGAGGTGCTCGACCTGGCGGCCGACAAACCGGAACTTCTCCAGCCCCTCACCGACGCGCCGGCCTATCTGCAGGTCGAGGTCGTGTACGCGGCGGCGGCGGAGGGCGCGTTGCATCTCGACGACATCCTCGCCCGGCGCACCCGCATCGCGATCGAGTACTCGCATCGGGGTGTGAACTGCGCCGAGCAGGTGGCGCAACTGGTGGCGCCGGTCCTCGGCTGGGACGCCGACGACGTCGACCGCGAGGTGAAGACGTACCAGGCGCGGGTGGAGGCGGAGGTGCAGTCGCAGGCGCAGCCGGACGACCTGTCCGCCGACGCGTTGCGGGCGGCGGCACCGGAATCGCGGATCGAACTGCTCGAACCGCCTGTCAGTGTGTCAGAAATACCTTGATCACCACGATGGCCGCTGCGATGGCGGCGAGGCCGATCGCCGCCCAGTGGGTGCCGGATGTGACCTTCTCGCGGCGGAGTCGGCTGATCACGTAACTGATCGACGCGATCCGGGTGATCATCACCACCTCGGCGATCAACTGCGCCGTCCGCGGTTCCAGCCAGCCGATCAGCGCGGTGCACAGGATGACGCTGGGGACGACGGCCGACGTGAGGATGGGCAGGCCGTCACGGAGTTCGCCGCTGCGTTCGGCCCGGGTGAGGGTGCGGTCGAGACGCAGTGTCTGGCCGACGGACTCGGCGAACAGATGCGCGAGGAAGGTGGACAGCGCGGCTCCGACGACGATCGCGATGCCGAGGGTTTCCTGGGCCTTGGTGACGGGGATCAGCGCGGCGAGGACGAGGATGTTGCCGTAGATGTAGGCGCTGATGCGCCGGGCGGCGCGCTCGGTGTCGATCGGGGCGTCGGCCAGTTGCGCGGGGCGGTTGAAGAGTTTCGGAAGGTCCCACTCCATGGCCCCGAGCATTCCACGCGCACGCGGTCAGCGAGTGTGGACGAGCGATTTCGGTGCGTGTGCGGCGACGACCCCGGAGAGCGCCATGACGACGAGGGCTGTAACAGCGATGAATTCCATGTGATTCAGCGTCGTCCCGGAACCCGTGAGCAGTGTGGGCGTTGCCTGTGAGCTCCCTGGGAACTCAGACTTTCGGGCTGTAGTGCTGGGGGTCGTCGCGCCGGTCGACCGGGGGAAGGTTCCGTCGCGGCGTGTGCACGAGCGGGGCGTGCGCGGGGGCGCGCCCGGTCTCGCGGTCCCAGCCGGCGCGGGCACGCGGGTGATAGCGGTACCGCCGGGGGACGAGACGGAAGACCGCGTTCACGGCGCGGCCGACGAGTGTGTGCAGGCGCTCGTCGCGGCTGGTCCAGCGGTAGCCGAGGAGGTCGCGGACCGGCGGGTCGTACATGCCGACCGTCAGCCACACGAAACCCCTCGCCACCGGGAAGCGGAGGATCGTCCAGATCGGGGCGGGCAGCCACGACAGGAACGGGGGAGCGCCGAGGCCGGACAGGTCGAGGACGTCGCGGGTGGCCTTGTTGTCCTCGAGTACGTTGCGGCACATGTGATCCCAGTACTCACAGAACGCCTCCCAGGTTTCCGGGACGGGGCGCATGCTCATCCCGTACAGGCGGTACCACTGGATGTGTTCGGTGAAGAGGCGGCGCTTCTGGTCCTCGGTGAGGCCACCCATGAAATTGTTGCCGGTGAGGATGGTGCCCATGAAGAACGTGGCGTGCGCCCAGTAGAACGTGTCGGGGTCGAGGGCGTGGTACCTGCGGCCGTGTTTGTCGATTCCCTTGATCGTGTCGTGGTATCCCCGGACCTGCTCCGCGGTCTGCTGGGCGCGGTCGCCGTCGAAGACGACGCCGCCGATCGGGTACAGCGACCGGTAGAGCCGCTCCCGCCGCTCGTCGAAGAAGCGGGAGTGTTCCTCGACGCCGGCGCCGAGACCGGGATGCATGTTCTGCATCGACCCGGCCCACACGCCCTGCAGCATTCCGCGCCAGTCGCCGAAATACTTCCAGGTCAGCGAATCGGGGCCGAGGGGGACGGGGGCGGAGGCCGGGACGGGCGTACCGTCCGCGTTCAGGTGACTACGCACGTTGTCAGACTAGGATCTGACAACACGCGTAGTCAAGGATTGGGGCGAGAAGAGTGACGCTGGAGGACCGGCGGGAAGCACGGCGGAATGCGCTGCTGCGGGCGGGCGTCGCGCTGCTCGGTGCGGCGGACGGGCCCGCCGTGAACGTGCGCGCGGTGTGCCGCGCGGCATCGTTGACCGAACGGTACTTCTACGAGTCGTTCCGGGACCGGGACGAATTCGTGCGCGCCGTCTACACCGCGGTCGGGGACGAGGCGCAGGCCGCCCTCGTGGCGGCCGTGGCGTCCACCGAGACCGCACGCGAGCGCGCCGAGGCGGCCGTGGACGCGTTCGTGAAACTGATGGTCGACGATCCCGACATGGGGCGGGTGCTGCTGCTCGCGCCGTTGTCCGAACCCGCGCTGAGCAGGCGGGGCATCGACCTGATGCCCGGCTTCGTCGCACTCGTGCACGACCAGCTCTCCGCCGTCGACGACGAGGTGGAGAAACAACTCGTCGCCGTCGGAGTGGTGGGCGCCCTCACGATCCTGTTCATCGGATATCTCGACGGAACTGTGGCCGCGTCGCGCGAGCAATTCGTCGCGCATTGCGTCACTCTGGTGGTGGAGGCAAACAAGGCCGGCCACGAGTGAGGTGCGCATGCCGTTCCAGGTGTCCGTGGACGATCCGACTCGCCCGCAACCCGAGCTCCGGGTACTCGACCGCAAGTTCTTCCAACTCGTCGGCGAGTTCGTCTACGTCCACGGCGACACGGTGGTGACGGTGCCCGGCTGCGCCCCGATGCCGTGCCTGCTCCGCACGGATCTCGCATCGATTCCCGCGCCGCTGCAGGGCCTGCTCACCCCGTACGGCCGGCAACTGCTGCCCGCGATCATGCACGACGACCTCTGCAAACGTGCGAGCGCGCAGGGGCAGGAGGGAAACACGCTGCGACGCCGCGCGGACGAGCTGTTCCGGCTCGCCCTGCTCGACGAGGGCGTCGGACCGTTCCGCAGCCGCATCTTCTGGGTCGGCGTCGAGGTCGGCCGGTTCTGGACGTTCACCGACGTCGCCCGGTTCCTGCTGATCACCCACCAGGTGCTCGGGATGCTGTGCTGGGTGGTGGGCGTGCCGTGGGCCGTGGCGACCTCGCACTTCGGCCTGGCCGCCCTCCTGCTCGCGCTGCCGGTGCTGCTGTCGCTGCTGTGGCGCAGAGATTTTCCCGTCGCACTGCTCGGGTGCATCCTGCTGCCCCTGATCGCGCCCACATATCTGCTGACGATCGGCACCGCAGCGGTGCTGTGGGTGCCGGACGGTGCCGCCTGGTTGCTCGGCCGCAGGCGAACGCGCCGACCTCCGCCGCTCGGGCCACCGACGACGGTCCTGCGCTAATCCACCCTCGGCGGTTGGCAGTACGTGCAGAAGAAGATCTCCTGGCGGCCGAGGTCGTGGCCTTCGATCACCGTCCCGCAGCGGCGGCACCGTTGTCCGGCCCGCCCGTACACCCACGGCCGGTGACGGATCGAGTTGTTCTTGTCGGCGTGGATCATGCGGTGCGCGAGCGTGACCATTGCGGGCAGGTCGGTCACCTCGCCCGCCGGAGTGTACGGGTGGACGCCGCGGAGAAAGCAGACTTCGTTGCGGTACACGTTGCCGAGACCGGCCAGATTGCGTTGATCGGTGAGGGCGAGACCGATGGGCTGCTCGCCGGCCGCCCGCAGATTGCGGACCGCCGTGCCGGCATCCCAGTCCGGCCCCAGCAGATCGGGGCCGAGGTGGCCGACCGCGGACTCTTCGTCGTCCCGCTGGAGTATCTCGGTGATGCCCAGCGAGAATCCGACCGCCACCCGGTCTTCGGTGGCCAGCACGATGCGCGCCTGGTGCGCGGGACGCCGCCACCTCGAGTCGGGCGCGTAGATGTGCCACGCGCCCTCCATTTTCAGGTGCGTGTGGATGGAGTGGTCGCCGACCCGGATGAGGAGGTGCTTCCCCCGGCTGACCACCTCGTCGACGACCTGCCCGGACAGGTCGACGGTGGCGTAGCGGGGCACCCGCACGTCGCACCGGGTCAGGACCTTGCCTTCGAGGGCGTCGCGCAGCGAGTTGGCGGTGCGCCAGACGGTGTCGCCTTCGGGCATGTCAGGCTCGCAACCGGAAACCGCGTGGAGTGGGCGAGAACCCCGCCTCGGTCAGGATCGGCGCGAAGTCGCTGCCGTGGATGGTGTCGCCGTCCACCTTCTCGACCACGATCCTGTCGATCCCACCGCGCTTGACGACCCCGGCGAGCGTGACGGCCGCGGTGCGGAGCACACCGGGGTCGTCGGTGAACGTGAGGACGGTGCGCCCGCCGCGTTCGACGAACAGGATCAGCTCACCCTCCACCAGCACCACCAGTCCACCGGCCTTGCGTCCCGGCCGGTGCGCGGGCGCGTCGTCGCCGCGCCGCGGCCACGGCAGGGCCGCACCGTACGGGTTGGCGGGATCGCTGGCGGCGAGCGTCACGGCAGGCAGCGTGGTGTGCCTGCCCTCGAGTGAATCGCCGTAGCTCCGGAGCCGGTCCACCACGGGGGGAGTGGAGAACTGCGCACCGCCGAGCGACTCGACGAAGTGTCCCCGCCGGCAGCGGCCGTTGTCCTCGAACGTGCCCAGCACCTTGTACATCAGCGCGAAACCGCCCGGGACGTTCTCGGTCATCACGGACCCGCGGGTCACCACCCCGTACCGCTCCAGCAACAATTCGGCGGTCGCGCTGGCCCGCAGCGTGGCATCGGATTCGGCGGCGGGCAGAATCGACCATCGTCCCCCGACCGTCGGCGGTGCGGTGCGCACCGGCACCGTCAGGCTGCGGTACGCCCGGGCGCGCGGGGGACGCCGCGGCGACCGGTGGCTCGTGGTGGTCCTGGACGTGTCCGACAGCAGGGCGCGCACCGGGGCGAGGGTGTCGTTGCCGATGTGGCCCAGCCACACCAGATCCCACAGAGCGGTGGCCAGCGCGGTGTCGTCGGACATCTCGAGGGTGTCCGCGAGTTGCCGGAAGAAGTACGCGCCGCCGCCGGACAGCGTGTCGAGTACCCGGCCCTGCACGTCGGTCAGGTCCGATTCGGTGGGCGTGGTCAGCGTGAGCGGTGCGGTATCGGCGGGGTGCAGGCACACCCACCCGTCCTTGCCGGAGATGCTGCCCGCGCCCGACCACAACACCTCACCGGTGGACGTCAGTTCGTCGAGCATGGCGGGGGAGTAGCCGGCCACCCGGGACGGCAGGATCAGTGATTCGAGTGCCGACGCGGGAACCGGAACGCCCGCAAGCTGTTCCACGACGGTCGCGACACCGTCGATACCGCGCAGTGTGCCCCCGACGTGCTGCCAGGCCGGGAGAAAGCGGCCGAGCGTCGCCGTGCTGACCGGCTCGACCTCCTGACGCGCCGCGGCCAGCGAGCGCCTGCGCAGACGGCGCAGGACCTCGGCATCGCACCATTCGCTGCCCGTCGCGCCGGGGCGGAACTCGCCCTCGACCACCCGCTTGGCCTGCGCGAGCCGCTGCAGGACGTCGCGGGCCACCGCCGAACCGAGACCGAAACGGGCCGCGGCGTCGGTGATCGTGAACGGGCCGTGGGTGCGGGCGTACCGGCTGATCAGGTCGGCCAGCGGATCGTCGACGGGTTCGATGAACGCGGCGGGAACACCGATGGGCAGCGGCACCCCGAGCCCGTCACGCAGGCGTGCCGCATCCTCGATGGCCGTCCACCATTCGCGACCGGCGAACGACACGCCGAGCGCCCGCTTCGCACGCACGAGTTCGTCGAGCCAGGGGGCCGGATCGGCGGTCGCCCGTGCGGCGACCTCGTCGGAGGTCAGCGGCCCCAGCAAGCGCAGGAGGTCGGCGACGCCCTCGAGGTCCTTCGCTTTGCGGTCGGGGAGCAGTCGCTGGAGTTCGAGTTCGGCGCGGGCGATGACGTCGGCGTCGAGCAGTTCCCGCAGTTCCACCCGGCCGAGCAGTTCCGCCAGCAGCGTCGAATCCAGGGACAGGGCAGCGGCCCGGCGTTCGGCGAGCGGGCTGTCGCCCTCGTACATGAATTCGCCGACGTAGTTGAACAGCAGGGCGCCGGCGAACGGTGACGGCGACTGCGTCTCCACCTCGACGATCCGGATCTGCCGTCGTGCGAGCCTGCGCAGCAGGTCTTTCAGCGCCGGCAGGTCGTACACGTCCTGCAGACACTCGCGGACGGTCTCGAGCAGGACCGGGAACGTCGGATACCGGCGGGCCACGTCGAGCAACTGGGCGGACCGCTGCCGCTGCTGCCACAGCGGTGCGCGCTTTC
Organism: Rhodococcus sp. NPDC057014; assembly: GCF_042673295.1. Taxonomy (NCBI): domain Bacteria; kingdom Bacillati; phylum Actinomycetota; class Actinomycetes; order Mycobacteriales; family Nocardiaceae; genus Rhodococcus; species Rhodococcus sp. NPDC057014. The sequence goes on along the minus strand of NZ_JBHUSF010000038.1, from coordinate 12,363 downwards.
CCGGGGTTCGTCGGGGCAGCAGCAGCGCCCGGGCCGCACACTCACGGAACCGGGACGCGAACAGCGCCGACCCGCCGACCTGTTCGGTGACGATGTCCTCGATCTCGTCGGTGTCGAAGACGAAGAGGTCGGCTCCGGGAGGGGTGTCCTCGGTGTCGGGGAGGCGCACGATGATGCCGTCGTCGGATGCCGTGGCGTTCGAGTCGAGGCCGTGACGCTCGCTCAACCGGGCACTGACCGCCAGCGCCCACGGCGCGTGAACGCGCTGGCCGTACGGCGAGTGCAGGATGAGGCGCCAGTCGCCGAGTTCGTCGCGGAACCGTTCGACCACCAGGGTGCGGTCGGTGGGGACCTGCCCGGTGGCTGCCTTCTGCTCGGTGACGAGTTGCACGAGATTGTTCGCGGCGTTCTCGTCGAGCCCACCGGTCCGGCAGCGCTCCTGCACCTCGGTCTCGTGCCCGAGCGAGATCTCCCGCAGGAACTGGCCCAGCGCCTCGCCCAGCTCCGCAGGCCTGCCCAGACCGTCGCCGTGCCAGAACGGCAACCGCCCCGGCTGTCCGTAGGCGGGGCTGACCAGCACCCGGTCGAAGGTGATCTCCTCGATCCGCCAGCTGGTGGCGCCGAGCGCGAATACGTCGCCGACCCGCGACTCGTACACCATCTCCTCGTCGAGTTCGCCGACGCGGGACGCCTTCTCACCAACCATGTAGACCGTGAACAGACCGCGGTCGGGGATGGCGCCGCCCGACGTGACGGCCAGCCGCTGCGCGCCGGGGCGTCCGGTGAGCGTGTTGGCCTCGCGGTCCCAGACGAGGCGGGGCCGGAGTTCGGCGAACTCGTCGGAGGGGTAGAGGCCCGCGAGAAGGTCGAGGGTGGATTCGTACGCCGAGCGCGGCAGCGTCGCGAACGAGCCACTGCGCCGGACGGTCTCGAACCAGTCGTCCACGTCGAGCGGTTCGAGGGCGGTGGCCGCCACCGTGTGCTGGGCGAGGATGTCGAGCGGGTTGGCGGGTACGGCGAGTGCCTCGATCTTGCCGGTGACCATCCGCTCGACGGTGACGGCGCAGTGCACGAGATCGGTGCGGTGCTTCGGGAACACCACACCCCGGGAGATCTCCCCGACCTGGTGTCCGGCACGGCCGACGCGCTGCAGACCGTTCGCCACGGACGGGGGCGCCTCCACCTGGATCACCAGATCGACGGCACCCATGTCGATTCCGAGTTCGAGGCTGCTCGTCGCGACCACGCACCGCAGCCGCCCCGACTTCAGGTCGTCCTCGATCAAAGCCCGCTGGTCCTTGCTGACCGACCCGTGGTGGGCGCGGGCGAGCAGCGGGTCCGCACCGAAGTTGACCTCGGACGGGGTGCCGATCTGCGAGGCCGGTTTCGGGTTCTTGTCGACCGCGGTCCCGGCGCGTTCGGCGTAGATCTCGTTGAGTCGTGCGGTCAGGCGCTCGGCGAGCCGCCGCGAGTTCGCGAACACGATGGACGATCGATGCGCCAGGACGAGATCGACGATCTGCTCCTCGACGTGCGGCCAGATCGACCCCGCCTGCGGGGTCGCCGAGGCCGAGCCTTCGGCGGGTTCGGCGAGACCGAGTTCGGTCATGTCCTCCACCGGGACCTGCACGGTGAGGTCGAACGTCTTCGGTGACGGCGGTGCCACGATCCGGATCGGCGCCGAACCGGACAGGAAGCGGCCCACCTCCTCGTGGGGCCGCACCGTCGCCGACAGTCCGATGCGCTGCGCCGGAGTGTCGAGGAGCCGGTCGAGGCGTTCGAGCGACAACGCCAGGTGCGCGCCGCGCTTCGTGCCCGCCACCGCGTGGACCTCGTCGACGATGATCGTGTCGACCTGCGTCAGCGTCTCGCGCGCGGCGGACGTGAGCATGAGGAACAGCGACTCGGGGGTGGTGATGAGGATGTCGGGCGGATTCTTGATCAACGCGCGCCGGTCGCCGGCCGGTGTGTCGCCGGAGCGGACACCCACCGAGATCTCCGGCGGCGTGAGTCCGAGCCGCTTGGCCGTCTGCGTGATCCCGACGAGCGGGGCCCGCAGGTTGCGTTCGACGTCGACCCCGAGCGCCTTGAGTGGGGAGATGTAGAGAACCTTGGTCTTGCGGTCCTTCCCGTCCGTTGCGGCGAGTTGGTCGAGGGACCACAGGAACGCGGACAGCGTCTTGCCTGAACCGGTCGGGGCGACGACCAGCGTGTGCGCTCGGCTGGCGATCGCCTCCCACGCACCGAGCTGCGCGGCCGTCGGCGCGGGAAACGCGCCGCCGAACCACTCGCGGGTGGCAGCGGAGAACCTGCCCAGGACGTCGGTCACCGTTCCATACTGCACCGGGGGTCCGACAGGCGGCGGGCACATGATGTGTGGTCTCCGGAATTCTTCCGTCCGGGGGCGATCGGAACCGGAGTCGAGCTCCCACCTGGACGCTCGCTGGTGAGGTATCACGCGGGGGAACTGTTCGCCCGGCAACACAGCCGTGCTCGTCGACGTGTCCGTGCTGTCGAAGGACGAATTCGGATACCGAATTCGGATGCCAGGAACTCCGCCAGTAGGTGGGAGTCGCCGTACCCGAATGCGAGCAGGTGATCGCAGACCTCCGCGTAGGCGGATGGTCGAACGTTCGATCCGCCGTGTGTGCATCGATCTGCGAACTTGTCGGTGGGTCGCAGTATGATTCGAACATGGGTTCGACCGGGGGGTTGGCGGCGGATCAGGTGACGGAACACCTGACTGCGCTGGCTGCTGCCGTCACGGGCCTGCTCGACGCGGACCTCACGGATGTGTCGGATTCCGATGTGACGCTGACGATGCAGCAACTCGAGAAGTCCCTCCGCCGCGCAGGCGCGGTCTCGCATCGGCTGATCGTCGAGAGTGTCGAACGCTCGCTGCCCGCGACGCTCGGCTACAACTCACCGAACAAACTGCTGGTCGAGGTGCTGCGCGTGTCGGCGACGGATGCGTCGGCCCGGGTGTCGGCTGCCCGCAATCTCGGCGCCTGGCACACGCTATCGGGCGACGACCTGCCGGCTGCACTGCCGGAAACGGCCGCCGCGCAACGCGAGGGTGTCATCGGCCCCGATCACGCCCGGGCGGTCTCGAAGATCATGCGCAAGATCCCACACGCCGTGTCGAATGCGGACGTCGCCGCAGCCGAAGCGATCCTGGCCGAGTGCGCGCGTGGTGGCACCCCGGAGGACGTCGAGAGTGCCGGTCACCGACTGCTCGCCTACCTCGATCCCGACGGGCGCCTCGCGGACGATCGTGATCGGGCTCGCCGGCGCGGCATCTCACTCGGTCGTCAGGACACCGAACTGATGTCGAAGATCTCCGGTGAACTCGACCCCACCGCGCGCGCCCTCCTCGACCCGATTCTCGCGAAATGGGCCCGCCCCGGCATGAACAATCCGGACGACCCGGCGTCTCCCCGCGGCGACGCCGAGGATCCGTCGATCGATCGTGAAGCGTTGGTCGCGGCGGCGGCGCGGGACACGCGCACCGCGGCGCAACGCAACCACGACGCCCTCGGTGCGATATTCAGGGTCGTGCTCGAATCTCAGGTCCTGGGTCGGCACCGGGGTCTGCCCGTCACGGCGATCATCACCATGACGCTCGATCAACTCGAGAAAGCGGCGGGCGGTGTGGCGACCACGGCGACCGGCGGTCTCCTTCCTCTCGACGACGCATTGAAACTCGCGGAGAACGCCCACCCGGTCCTCGTCCTGTTCGACCACGACGGCAGGCCCCTGCATCTCGGACGGCTTCGACGCGTGGCGAGCGCGGACCAACGGCTCGCTCTCATCGCCGCCGAAGGTGGATGCACACGAGCGGGCTGCGCAGCACCGGCCAGTATCTGCGCCGTCCACCACGTGCAGGAGTGGCGCAATGGCGGGCGCACCGACATCGACTCGCTGACGCTCGTGTGCGACGCCTGCCATGCGCGGGTCAACGACGGGCCTGCCGGCTGGGCGACCACCAGCGCGCCACCCGGCGACGTGTACGCGGGACGCACCGAATGGATACCGCCACCGCACATCGACCCGGAGAGGAAACCGCGAATCAATCACCGGCACCACGCCGGTGAGCTGATCGATCGTGCTCGCCGGAGGATCCGTGACCGGGTGCGCGCCGAGGACCGAGTGCCCTAGCCCAGGCCTGTGCTCACACCGTCGCGAGATCCGCGGCGGGTACTGCTGCCGGCGCGAACGACGGCAATGGCGCCTCGACGGTCGACGGCTCGTGCTCGGAGAACACCACGTACGCGCCGACAGCGAGTAGCGCCAGCGCAACTGCGCGGATCATCCTGAGCACGTTGTCTCGCTTCGGTCGAAGGGCGGTGCGCCACAAGTGGAGCCGTCAGACAGTAGACGACGGCACCGACAGATACGCACGCCAAACTCCGGCGGCCACGAACTCGACGCCGGTGCACGATCCCGCACCGGCCAGGAATGTCAGAGGGGAGCGAGGCGGGCCCGGAGCAGGCAGAATTCGTTGCCTTCGGGATCGGCGAGGACGTGCCAGGGCTCTTCGCCGGTCTGGCCGATGTCGGCGGGGCGTGCTCCGAGTTCCAGCAGGCGTTCGAGTTCGGCGTCCTGATCGCGGTCGGTGGCGTTGACGTCGATGTGCAGCCGGGGTTTCCCGGGCTCCGGGACGTCTCGGCGGCTGAGGATGATCGTCGGCTGTGGGCCGCCGAACCCTTCGCGTGGCCCGATCTCGATGCTTCCGTCGCCCTCGCGGTCGAGCACCACGAAGTCCAGGACCTCGCACCAGAATCGGGCCAGCACCTCGGGGTCGCGGCAACCGAGCACGAGTTCACTGATACGGCATGCCATGGACGAAACCTACTCTCGGCGTCGGAACTGTCAGGGTGTAGCGAGCGACGCGCTAGTCGCGGCCGAGGCGCTGCAGCAACGCGGACTTGATCGCCGGACGTCCCGCTGCGACGAGTGTGAAGGTGGCTTCACGCATCAGTCGTTCCGCCGTGTTTCCCGCGAGCAGGGCGGAACTACCCTTCGCGGTGACGAGGGCGGTGGCGGTACGGATGGCGAGTTCCGAAGCGCGGGCGCGCGCTTCGGCGATCTCCGCCCGGCCTTCGAGTGCCGCGTTCAGGTCGAGACGTGCCCGGGCGGCCTGCTCCTCGAACGGGTCCGTGTCGACGCCGAAGGCGTGCAGTTCGCTGATCGCCCGCCGGGTGATTCCCATCGCCATGCACCCGTTGATCCACGACCCGAACAGTTGGCTCTTCGCGAAGTCTTCGGGGGAGACGACGGCGCTCACCAGATCCCGCGGTACGGCGAGCCCGTCGAATTTCAGCCGGACCGTGTTCGACCCCCGTGCCGCGATCAGCGGGAGTTCCTCGGCGGTGAGTCCGCGCAGCGGTTGTGCGGGAATGATGACGTGCACGATGGAGTCGTCGAATTCGTCGCGAGCCGATACCTGGAGCAGATCGACGATGCCCCAGCCGGTGACGAACGGCGACACCCCGTCGAGCACGTAGCCGTCGTCGACGCTGCGCGCCCACAAGGTGGGCGGGACGGGAATCGCTCCGGCCAGAGCGACGCCGGCCCGCACCGTGCCGTCGACGAGTCCGTCGAGGTACCGATCCTGCAGGGTCGTGTTCGGTGAACCGGCGAGACCGGCGACGACGCCGTGATGCTGCATCCACGTGAACGCCGTCGCGAGGCAACCGCCGCACAACGTCTCCATCACGTCGACCAGCACCGACGGCGTCACTCCCTCTTCGCCGGGTGCCGCGAGTCCGTAGAAGCCGTCGGCGGCGAGGGTCTCGAAGTGACTGTCGGGAATCTCGCCGTCGGCATCGACGCTGTCGGCCACCGGGAACAGCACGTCCTCGGCGATCTCACGCGCCATCTCGGTCCAGTTGCTCACGCCCCGAGAGTAGCCGGTCGACACCGCCCGTCAGGTGAACTCCACCCCCTGCGCGAGCGGGAGTCGATCGGAGTAGTTGACGGTGTTCGTCGCACGGCGCATGTAGGCCTTCCACGCGTCGGATCCGGACTCGCGTCCGCCACCCGTCTCCTTCTCGCCGCCGAACGCCCCGCCGATCTCCGCCCCCGAAGTGCCGATGTTGACGTTCGCGATGCCGCAGTCGGAACCGTCTGCCGCCAGGAACCTCTCGGCCTCGCGCTGATCAGTGGTGAAGATCGACGACGAGAGTCCCTGGGGCACTTCGTTGTGCAATGCGATCGCCTGGTCGAAGTCTTCGTAGGTGAGCACGTAGAGGATCGGTGCGAACGTCTCCTCCTGCACCACCGACGTCTGCGCGGGCATCCGTACGAGGGCGGGCGAGACGTAGTAGGCGGAGTCGCTGCCACCGCTGCGTTCGCCACCGCAGACGACGGTCCCGCCGTCGGCGCGGGCCTTGTCCAATGCGGTCTGCATGGCGTCGAACGCGGAGCGGTTCACCAGCGGGCCGACGAGGACGCCGTCGTCGAACGGGTTCCCGACCTTCAGCTGGCCGTACGCCGAAGAGATGCGCTCCACCAGTTCGTCGGCGACGGACGAGTGCACGATCAGCCGTCGCAGCGACGTGCAGCGTTGTCCCGCGGTGCCCGCGGCGGAGAACACGACGCCCCGCACGGTCAGATCGAGATCGGCGGACGGTGCCACCACCGCCGCATTGTTGCCGCCCAGTTCGAGCAGGCACTTGCCGAAGCGCGCGGCGACGCGCGGCCCCACGGCGCGACCCATCCGCACCGAACCGGTGGCGCTGACCAACGCGACACGTGCGTCGTCGACGAGCCGTTCGCCGACGTCCCCCGCGCCCTGGATCAGCGCGTGGATCCCGGCGGGTGCACCGACGTCCCGGGCGGCGCGCGCCAGCAGGGCGTCGCAGGCGATCGCCGTCAGCGGCGTCCGGTCCGACGGCTTCCACACCACCGTGTCACCGCAGACCAGCGCGACCGCGGTGTTCCACGACCACACGGCCACCGGGAAGTTGAACGCCGAGATCACCCCGACGACTCCCAGCGGATGCCATGTCTCCATCAGCCGATGTCCCGGACGTTCCGACGCCATTGTCTTGCCGTGCAACTGGCGGGACAGACCGACCGCGAATTCGCAGATGTCGATCATCTCCTGCACTTCGCCCTGCGCCTCGGACGGAATCTTGCCTGCCTCGAGGGTGACCAGTTCCGCCAGATCGGTCTTGTGTTCGGTCAGGAGCTGACCCAGACGGCGCACCACGGCGCCGCGCTGGGGGGCGGGGACGGAACGCCATTCGAGGAAGGTCTCGTGGGCCGCAGCGATCGCCCGGTCCACGTCCTCCGGGGTGCTCGCCGTCACCGTGCGCAGTTCGGTCCCGGTGATCGGTGTGCGCGCGACGAGCGGTCCCCCGCCGTCGGTGATCTCGGCGCCGCATCTGATCAGTGCGTCCTCGGCGCGTCGGCACAATTCCTCGGGGGCGGGAAGGTTCACGATGCTGTCCTCTCTCGGGAATGGTCCTGCTGCTGTCGGTAGAGCGTGAACGGGTCGTGCACGGCCCGGCCGAGTGTCTCGGAGAGCCACGGTAGGGGGTCGGGGCCGGAGTCGACCGGCATCGGCGGGAAGTCCTCGTAGAGGATCGGCTCCGCGACGTCGCCGTCACCGGTGCGGCGGTGGGTGAAGTACGCCAGCCCACGGGCCTCCAGTTCCGCTTCCGTCAGTGGGAACTCGCCCTCGCCGCGGGAAGGGTCGTCGTACAGTTCCTGTCCCTCGGGTGTCAGTGCGATGCCCCGTGATTCCGCCACGAGGACGCCGCCGGGTGTGCCGGCGGCGCCGAACGACACCCGCCGCACGAGGACGTCCGGGCCACCCGGGGCGTGCGGACGGTCGGTGCCGTCGATCCTCCGCAGGCCGTGCCGCGCCGACCGACGGCACAGCTCGTCGATGTCGAAGACTCGCGGTGCGAGGTGCACGACCCGCACGCCCGTGCGCCCGCCGACGTCGGCGGCGACGGGTGCGACGCGTTCGAGCGCGGAGAGCCAGGATCGGTCGGCCGCGGTGTCCGACGGCGCGAACGCCGCGGCCGCGAGCGCGACGAACCGTTCCGCCGTCGGTGCGGTCAGCCCGCCCTCCTCGGTCGCGAGCGCGGCCAGGTGCAGCAGTTCGGTGGGAAACACGGTGCGGGCGGCGAGGACATTCTCGAGGCGGTGCTGCAGTTCGCCGTCGAAGAACCGGCGATCCGCGGTAGTGAGCATCGAGGTGAACATCCCGAACGGGTTGCGGGCCAGTTCGATCGGGTCGACGGGACGAAAGACCGTCGAGACGACGGGCTCCGGCTCGGGTGCACCGCGCCGGTCGTAGCAGCCGACGGGGTGCATCCCGAAACCCGAGAACAGGATGGCGGCCTGACGAAGCTCCGTCGGCCCACCGAGGCGGATCGCGCCGTGGCGCTCCACGGTGATCCGGGCGAGGCCACCCCGGCGTTCGGCGTCGGCCGGGTTTCTTGCCGAGAAGTCCGCGTTGACCTCGTCGGCCACCTCGGCCAGCGTGTCGTAGGCGGGCACCGTCCGGCTGTACGCCGCGCCCAGTGCGCGGGCGAAGCGGGCGCGGAGCTCCCACGTTTCAACCATGATGCACCTCCGCTGGGCTAGCCTGCGCTGGTGGTGGAATCTTTCCGTAGCGACGCACCCCATACTCCTCTCGACGACATCGATCGGGTACTGATGCAGGAGCTGGTGGCCGACGGCCGGGCGACCCTGGCGACACTCGCCGAGAAGGCCGGGCTGTCGATCTCCGCGGTGCAGTCGAGGGTACGCAGGCTCGAGGCCCGCAAAGTGATCCGCGGGTACACCGCGAAGATCGATCCGGATGCGCTCGGGCACGGTCTGTCCGCATTCGTCGCGATCACCCCTCTCGATCCGTCGCAGCCCGACGACGCGCCCGCCCGATTGCGGAACCTCCCCGCGATCGAGGCGTGCCACTCGGTCGCGGGGGAGGAGAGCTACGTGCTGCTGGTGCGCGTCGCCTCGCCGCGGGAGCTGGAACACCTGCTGCAGGAGATCCGCGCCACCGCCAACGTGCATACGCGCAGCACCATCATCTTGCAAACATTTTACGACAAGTGAGCCCCGCACCGGATATGTTGCCGAATCGTCGCCGGCAGACAGGAATTTTGACGTAATCTCTCGGTATGAGCACAGCGATTCGTTTTACCGGAGATGGGGGCGAGCTGCCGGCGAGCCAGGTGCACGGCGTGCTGCGCGAGCGCATTCTGGTCGACGGGTTCGACCTGGTGCTCGACCTGGACCGCTCACGCGGCACGCATCTCGTCGACCTGCGGGACGGCACCAGCTATCTGGACATGTTCGGATTCTTCGCGTCGTCGGCCCTCGGGATGAACCACCCCGCACTGGCGGACGACGACGCGTTTCGCCGGGAACTGGCGGCGGCGGCGATCAACAAACCGAGCAACTCCGACATCTACACCGTCCCGATGGCACGGTTCGTCGAGACGTTCGCCCGGGTGCTGGGCGATCCCGCACTACCGCACCTCTTCTTCATCGACGGTGGCGCGCTCGCCGTCGAGAACGCGCTGAAGGCGGCGTTCGACTGGAAGAGCAGGCTCAACGAGAGCCGGGGCCTCGACCCGGCACTCGGCACGAAGGTGCTCCATCTGACCGAGGCCTTCCACGGGCGCAGCGGATACACCATGTCGCTCACCAACACCGAGCCCGGCAAGGTGGCGCGGTACCCGAAGTTCGACTGGCCGCGTATCGACTCCCCGTACCTCGCGGACGGGCGGGACGTCGAGGAAGCCGAACGGCACGCACTGGATCAGGCGCGTCGCGCGTTCGCCGAGAACCCCTCGGACGTGGCCTGTTTCATCGCCGAGCCGATCCAGGGTGAGGGTGGAGACCACCACTTCCGCCCGGAATTCTTCCAGGCGATGGAGGCACTCTGCCGCGAGAACGACGCCCTCTTCGTCTTCGACGAGGTGCAGACCGGCTGCGGTCTCACCGGAACCGCCTGGGCGTACCAGCAACTGGGGGTGCACCCCGACGTCGTCGCGTTCGGCAAGAAGACCCAGGTCTGCGGAATCATGGCCGGCGGCAGGGTGGACGAGATCCCCGACAACGTGTTCGCCGTCAGCTCGCGGATCAACTCGACCTGGGGCGGCAACCTTACCGACATGGTGCGGTCCCGCCGGATCCTCGAGATCGTCGAGGAGGACAGGCTCGTCGACCGGGCCCGGATGACGGGGGCGCACCTTCTCGGACGGCTCCGGGAACTCGCGCGGGCGAACGCCGACGTGACCGAGCCGCGGGGGCGGGGCCTGATGTGCGCGATCACGCTTCCCACCCCGCAGCGGCGGGACCGGGTCGTCGCGGACCTGAGGGACCGGGAGCGGGTGCTGATCCTGCCCACCGGCAAGTGCGGGATCAGGTTCCGTCCACCGCTGACGGTGACGACCGCGGAACTCGACGCCGCCGTGGATGCACTGGCACGGGTGCTGGGCGGTACCGTCGACGCATGACGCCGATTCCGCTCACGTCCGTGCCCAATCTGCGAGACGTCGGCGGATACCGAACCGGGGACGGCGCGAAGGTGCGCACCGGTGTGTTCTACCGTTCGACCGATCTCAGCCGGGTCGCGGACGCGGACATGCCGCTGCTCGACGGCCTCGGGATCCGGACGGTGTACGATCTGCGGACCGCCGACGAGCGTGACTCGGCCCCCGACATACTCCCGAACGGGGCCCGCGCAGTCGCGTTGGACGTGCTCGCCGACAAGGGGATCCGCTCGATCCCCGCGCAGATGCTGCAGGTGATCGCCGACCCGATGATCGCCGAACGCGAACTCGGCGGTGGACGCGCCATCGAGTATTTCGAGGGCAGCTACCGCGATTTCGTCGCGATGCCCAGTGCGGTGTCCTCGTACCGGGAACTGTTCGGCGGTCTGGCGTCGAACGGCAACACGCCGGCCCTCGTACACTGCACCACGGGGAAGGATCGGACGGGGTGGGCCACGGCGGCGCTGCTGTTGCTCCTCGGCGTCGGCGAGGACGACGTGTTCCACGACTACCTGCTGACCAACGAGTTCCTGCTGCCGGCGTTCGCGGGCGTGTTCGAGAAATTCGTCGACGCGGGTGGAGATCCGGCGCTGCTCGAGCCCGTCCTCGGGGTCCGCGAGCAGTATCTGCAGGTGTCACTCGCCGCCATGCGCGAGCAGTACGGGACGGTCGAGCGGTACTTCTCGGACGGACTCGGCCTCGACGCGGCAGTTCAGACTCTGCTGCGGGAGCGCATGATCGCGGACTGAGCGGACAGCCCGATCGCCACACCCACCATGTCCGCGCAGAGATCCCAGACCGAACCGTGCCTGCCGATCGGCAGTACGCCCTGCAGTATCTCGGTGATCACCGCGAACGCCGCGAGCCAAAGCACCGTGATCCGTGGCATCAGAAGGGCATACCGGGACGCAACCGCCAGCGCTGCGAACAGCAGCGCGTGCACCACCTTGTCGGCATGTTCGGGACCCGACGGCGTCGCGGACGCGGGGGACAGCAACATGACCAGCGCCAGCACGGTGAGCGCCGTCACCGGAACGGATCGCATACTCACCGCTGAACCGTGAACCCCAGTGCGCCCTCCGCAAACCGCTGCACCGCATCCGATCCGCTCGCGAGCGCGTCCTCGTGACCGGCGCGGGCCCACCCGGTGAGGGTCGCGGATTCACCGGACGGAGTGAGCCCCACCTCGGCGAGCAGCTCGCCCGTGTTGGGCTGGCAGATCGCCCAGGAATAGTGCTCGTCGCTCAGCCACTGCGCCGCGCGGCGGGCGATGTAGCCGGGTTCGGTGATTCCACCGTCCGCGAGCGCCGGACGGTCGTCGACCCGCTCGTCCTGGCGCAGCGCGCGCAGGTACCAGCCGCCTGCGTTGACCTCGACCGGTTCCACGTCAGCGGCCCCGGTCGCGGCGACGATCTCGACCGTGACGGTCGTCGCGGGTGCCGAACAGGATGGCGCCGGCGGCAGGGATCATCAGGAAGAACAGCCAGCTGTTGTCGACGGGGACGACGAAGAACAGCACGAGGGCGACGAGCGGGATCACCGACATCACGATCCGGCGCCAGTTCTGGTCGTGGTCGGTGTCCGCTGCCACGGCCTTGGCGGGCGCGGCCGCGGTGGTCGCGGGGAGGTCGGTGAACACTCGATCGAGTTCGCCGCGGGTGGTGGCATTCGTGACCGCGAGACTGCGCTCGTCGAACTCGGGGACCGTCAGCCGGCCCGCGGCGAAGTGTTCGCTCAACGAGTTCAGGGCCTGCTCGCGTTCGGCTGTGCCGATACGGATCTCGGGAACGTCAGACATGCGTACAGTGTGGCACGGCCACCCGTGAGTACTTGTTAACCG
>NZ_JBHUSF010000037.1:0-42430 GCF_042673295.1 Rhodococcus sp. NPDC057014 | reverse complement strand
GATCACGATCTCCGGGCGGGCAAGGGCGAGGGTGGATTCGAGCATCCGGGCGGTGGTGGTCTTGGTGGTCGCGATCGTCTCCCGCAACCAGGACAGCAGGTTCGTCTTCCCGGCGCGCATCGCCTTGAACCCGAGGTTGAAGCCGACCCAGGCGACGCCGACGACCGCCCCGACGCCCATCATCGCCGAGACCCCGATCAGGCCGCCGAGCATCGACGAGCCCATCACGCCCATGGTGATCATCGACGGGTCGAGCAGGCCCTGCCGTTTCCCGGCGACCTGGTGGGTTTCCAGGGTGCGGTTCGACAACGTCGCGAGGACCTGCTCGGAGATCTCGTGCCAGATGATCTCGGAGGCGAATCGCGGGTGCACGATCTGGGTGTAGAGCTGCTCGAGGAACAGGTTGACCGACCCGGCCATCGCCGCCTGGAAGTCGCGTTCCATCTCGGCGGTGAAATGCTGCGGGTTCCGCCGCAACACCGCCATCCCGTTCTTGTTGATCCGGGTGGTCCACTTCTGCCGGATCCCGTCGAGGCGGCGGTCGAGGTCGTCGGTGGCGTGCTGGCGGATCAACGTCAGATCCCGCTGCAGGTATTGCTCCCACTGCGTCGAGTGGTCTTTGAGGCCCTGCAGTTCGGTCAGCTGCGCGGTCAGATCCGGGATGACCTCACCGCTGCGGGTGATCGCCCCGATCTGGGTGTGCATGTCCGTCGCCAACGTGCGCAGCCCCTCGACCGCGGTCCGCAGCCCGGTGATCGCCGGAAGGTGTTCGGCGATGGCGAGTTTCGCACCGATCAGCTCGCGCAGCTCGGCGATCCCCGATCTTGCCTCCGCGTGGTCGCGGAGCGGGCCGGGTGCCATCTCGGCGGCGATCACCGCCCGCAGACTCGACACCCCCAGCACCGGGACCTGCCGGCCCAGGTGCCGCAGCAATAGTTCCCGGTTTTCGTCGACGATCGGCCGCCAGCGGCGGATGTTCTTGTCGGTCTTGGTGACCACCACGATCAGCGATTCCACCGCGGACCCGGTCTTGTCGATGAACGCCATCTCCGGTGCCGTCAGCGGGGTGGTGGCATCGCACACGATCACCAGCACGCAGGCCTGCGACGCCGACGCTTCCGCCAGGACCGCGTAGGACGGATCCAGCCCGCCGACGCCGGGGGTGTCGATCACGGTGACATTCCCGAGGCGGCTGCCGGCGACCGGGACGATCGCGCGGGTGGGCAGTTCCGCGACCCGGCTGTCGGTGACATGGGCGCCCTCGCACGAGACCCAGTCCGCCAACTCGGCATGCCGGATCTGCTCGGTGCGGCCGGGGAACAGGATCTGCGCCGTCCCCCCGGGGTGCTCGGCGGTCGCCTCCCCGAAGCTGATCGTCGTCGACGTCGTCACGTCCACCCCCACCGGGGAGGCGCCGCGCCACCCCACCAGCGCATTGACCAACGAACTCTTCCCCCGTTTGACCTCGCCGACCACGACCACCGACCGGGTCTGCTCCACGGTTCGGGCCCGCTGCTCGGCGAGATCGCTGATCGCGTCGTACCCGAACGGGCGCAGGATCTTGCCGGTGATCGAGGAGAGCAGCACCTCGGCGCGTTCACGCGGCGGCGTCTCGGCGGCCGGGGAGGCAACAGTGGCCGGTTGCCCGGTCTGGGCTGCGGTGTCCACGCCCCTCTCCCCTTTCCGCCGCGGTCCTGTGTGCGCCCGGGTGGTGGGGCGCCGTCGAACCCTAGCGCGGCCGGGCCGGGGCCTGCACCGCCAGCCGACCACCCCGCATCACCGGTGGGTGTGACGGAGGCCACCGCAGCGGTGTGGGAACCTTCCAGGCGGTCGCGGCCTCCAACTAACCACGACCACACGCTCCCGCCCGGCGACGCCGACACTCGCGGGGGCGGAACAGGGAAGGGACCGACATGAGCATGAGGACCACCACGTCGATGCCGGCGGCGGCCGTGCTCGCCGCCGCGGTGCTGTTGGCCGGCTGCACCGGCACCGACACCACCGCCGAACCGGTCGGCAAATCCGGCGGAGACCAGGCCTCGACCGCGAGTGTCGATCCCGCCGCCCTCGACACCGGCAGCTACCCGACCAGCCCGGCCCCGGAGTTCGGGCGGGCCACCCAGGACACCATCCTCGACGTCGACGGGCAGCGGCTCGCCGAGTTCACCGTCGTCCCCTTCGAAATCGACCCGGAACTGACGTCGGTGAAGATGCCCACGATGGTGATGCGCAGCGGCAAGAACCTCGGTGTCGTCCTCAGCGACGCCGCCGGGGACATCGCCCACAGCCACCAGATGCTCTACGGCTACGTCTCGACCGCGACCACCCCCACCACGAAAACCACCGACCCGTCCCGGTCCGTCGTCCAGGCGGTGATGCGGTTCAACAACCCCGACGACGCCGCCGCCACCGCCCGCGACATCCATCAGAATCTGCTCACCGTCGACGACGGCACCGGCCTCGAGACCGCCGAAAGCATCGACATCCTGCCCCACACCCTGGTCTCGACCGGACAGACGAACTTCAATGCCGGACCCGAGGTGTCGGTGAATGCGTTCACCCCGCACGGCGACTACCTGCTCTACACCTGGGCGAAAGCCCCCGCCGCCGACAAGGACTGGACCGCGAAGGCCGTCGCGACGGCCCTGCAACTGCAGGAACCGCTGATCGACCGGTTCCCGGCCACCCCGACCCGTGCGCAGAACGGTGGCCAGTCCGCGGAGCTGCCGATGATCGACCAGGACAAGGTCCTGATCTACGCGATCCCCGAAGACGACGCCCAAGCCCAACTCGGCGACGACATGGCCGCCTACGGGCCCCGCGGCATGGCGCATCGCTCCACCAACCCGCCGCTGACCTACAAGGTCCTCACCGACGCCGGATCCGACCACAACGCCGTCTACAAGACCACCGTCTACCGGGCGAAAGACGAGGCCGGCGCCGAGACGATCCTCACCGAGTTCTACAACGACCTGCTCGCCGAAGGGTTCACCGCCGCCCCCACCCCACAGGGTCTGCCCGACGCCAAATGCGCCACCAAGGACACCGTCAACGGCACCCAGGACTACTGCATGGTCGCCAACGGCCGCTACGTCGGCGAAGCCAGCGGCACCGACAACAAGAAGGACGTCGATCAGCAGATCTCCGCGCAGTACCTGATCCTCGAGCACGCCGACCAGAACGCCGAATAACCCCCGACCCAGGACACGCCAGGCTCCGCTGCGCCGGGTGGCTGTGGCCTCGCCAATCCATGGCAGGGCCACAGCCACACCCACCCAGAGGCGCTCATTCTCATCTCGGCACCGGCCACCCTCGACCCCCGAATCCGCGCATGCCATGAGAGTCGTTGCACGGAAGTCGTTTCCGTCCTGCAACGACGATCCGCGGTGGGCGGGGCGCCTTTCTCGTCGTCGCCTGAACGTCCACGGTCCGCGCTGCGCCCCGCATTTCGTGGGGTGCCCCCCAGTACTGTCGTCTGGTCCGTATCCAAGAACGCGAGGAGTGGATCCGTGGCACGCAAGGTCGTAGTGGAGATGGTCGACGACATCGACGGCACCGCCTTCGGCGAAGACGGCGAGAGCATCAGCTACGCGGTCGACGGCATCGAGTACGTGATCGACCTGAAGGACGAACACGCGAAGGAACTCCGCGAGACCTTCGACTACTACATCACGCACTCCACCCGGGTCGGCGGCCGCAAACACCGCTCGGACCGGCCGGGCACCGCCACTGCCGGGAAGCGGTCGCGGGAGGAAACGAAGAAGATCCGCGCCTGGGCGCTCGAGCAGGGCTACGAACTGTCCTCCCGGGGCCGTATCCCCGCCGAGATCGAGCAGGCCTTCCGCGCCGCCCACTGATGCGACCTCACCCGCGACGTCAGTGCGTCGTGGCACGCTATCGGTATGTGTGGTCGCTACGCCTCGACGACGAGCCGGGGGTCGTTGCTCGAGACCTTCGAGATCGACCCCGACCGGGCCGACCCCGAGGTTCCGCCCGACTACAACGTCGCACCCACGAAAACCTCGCCGGTGGTGATCGCCCGCACACCGAAGGACACCGACGATAAGCAGCCGCAGCGGCAGCTCCGCAACCTCAAGTGGGGTTTGACACCATTCTGGGCGAAGGATCCGAAGATCGGCTCCCGGATGATCAACGCCCGCGCCGAGACGGTGCACGAAAAGCCGGCCTATCGGCAGTCCTTCAAGTCCCGGCGGGCGATCATTCCGGTGTCCGGGTTCTACGAGTGGTTCCCGACCGAGGAGGTCGGCAAAACTGGGAAACCGCTCAAACAGCCGTACTACATCCACCCCGCCGGCGGTGACATTCTGCCGTTGGCCGGGATCTTCGACTTCTGGCGCAACCCCGACGTCCCCGACGACGATCCGGACGCCTGGCTGGTCACCTTCTCGGTGATCACCACCAATTCCACCGACGACGTGGGGCACATCCACGACCGGATGCCGATGAGCGTGGCCGAAGCGAATTGGGCGGACTGGCTCGACCCGACCAACACCGACGTCGATTACGCCCGATCCCTGATGGCACCCCCGGCACCGGGGAGCCTGGACACCTACCCCGTGTCCAAGGCCGTGAACAACGTCCGCAACAACGGCGAGGACCTGGTGAAGCCGATCGCCACCGGCGATGCCCACTGACCACGGGTCCGGCCCGGTGCCGGCCCGGGCGCCTCAGCCGTGGACGTACTCGCGTCGGAATACCGATGGAGGGTCCGCTGTTGAGAAGGCTGACGGTGGCGCGCATACCCCGGGTACCACACCAGAACAGTCGCCGCGAGCGACCACTTGCCGAGAGGCGATATGGCGTCACCGTCACCCCGTGACCGGGTAAGACCTGCACTGCGTAGCGTTCCCGGGCGGGTGAGGAGCCGCTGACACCGGGGAAGGCGTCGGCGGCTTTCCTCTGACACCCCGAGCAGGTCTCCCACGGCATGATCGAGAACCTGGGGCAGCCGGCGACCTCGCCCGAACCAGACATCGGCGATCACGGCTCGGCCATGGTCACTGCTTGCGCGCTTGTCGACCGGGACGAAAGAGGCGTACATCATCCGCGCAGGCCATGAGATTTCACCGAGAAGCAGGCCGCCACCCGCCTACCAATCCGCGGAACCCCGCAGATCAGGACCGTGAACGGATCACCGGTCTGGGCAGTGAGTGGCGACCTGCTGCTCGTCGCACACGTCACAGTAGACCGCCCTTCCGACACGGTCGCGGAAACCCGATGTCGGTGACCCCGAGCGCGATGGTGCCGGGCGCCCCCTGCGGCGGCCGGCACCGCCGCATGCGCCTGATCGACCATGGGTTGCTACCGTCCGACGGTGCATTCCCTCCTCAGCAACCGTGGCCCCGTGTATTGGCGACGGATCCAGCGAGAAGCCGGCGACCGATGGCTCACCCGGGGCAGCCGCGGACTGCGCGGAATGACCCGCACCCCTCCCCCGATCACCGACCACGAGTGCGCCACCCTCGTCGCCGTGCTCGTCGAAACCACCGGCGGCCGCTGGCCGGAGAACCAGACCCGCATCGCCCGCCTCCTGACCAGACTTGACATCGACGGCAGCGCAATACAAATGGCAGCAACCATCCGATCGCTGACCGCCGATCCCACCTGGCCCACACGCGCCCACGAAATCGAATCCAGCGCCGCCGAGTGGTGGCACCAGGGATCCCCCTGACGACGCCAGGGGCCCGCCGCCCGGAATCATGCCGACGGGCACGCGTCGATAGCGGAGACGGTCACCCCACGCGTGAGCGCGTCCGAGACACCGTTAGAATGAGTGCTGCTCCAGCAGCGCATCCCCCCAATTTTGTTCTGCTGGACACCCCCCGTGCCCCGGCGTCATCCCCCCGATGCCGGGGCACAATCATGCGCACGCCCCACCACCAGGTCGACAGAGGACGGCGACAAATCCCGGCCGGAAGACCCGTGGGCCACCCGTCGCGGTTCGCTGCGATCCCAGGCCACCCACCGACTTCGAAGAGACGGCAGAGGACACCGGCCCCCACCGATTCGGGGCTGCCCGGTGGACGCGCCTGAAGAGCGGAACCCGCTCGGCACCGGGTTCGTGCCCCGTCTCTGATGCCTGACTCCGCTGAGTACCGGGCCCGCCGGCCTCATCCGAGGGGCCAGGGCCGCCGGACATCGAGTCCGGCGCTTTGCACTGCCTCGGGACCAGGACCAGGACCAGGACGCAGTCCTGTGCGGCCGGGACTGTGCCACTCACGATCGATCAGCCGTACATCGCGTGTTGGCGGCGCCATCAGCGGAGTCTTCCCTGTCCCGGCCGCTGGCGCCGGTGTGCCACCATGACCGATGATCGAATGTATGTTCGATGAAAAGTTCCGGCACTGGCGCCCCACCTACCGCCCCAAGCCGTGGCGCACGATCATCCCACCCCAGCCGGTGACGGTCGATCTGGCCACGGCGATCGCCCACGGCGGTGGCCGCCTCGCCCACGATCTTCCGCTCCGGGTCCGCGCCGAAGGACTCAACCTCGACATCCAGGTTCCCGGCGTGCTGCACGCCTGGGCGCGCACCTCCCGCGGCTCCTGGCTGGCAGCATGCACCTTCACCGTCCCCACCGGAAACAATCTCGGCTCCCTCGAGGTCACCCAGTGGTGTCCCGCCACCGCCGTCACGCCGCGCGAAACCGGGCCGCCGAGTACATGATTCCACAACGCCCGACCGCGTCACACCCCACCGATCTGCAGCCTATCCACCACCCACGCCCGGAGGAGGCGACGAAGGTGAGCACCAGCGACCAAGTGAGCGCCGAGGAAGCTGTCGACGTGCTCCGCCCCGACGACGTGGACGCCGACCTCCGCGAGGACATCGAAGGCCTGTGTCTCTGCGCCCTGCTCGGGCACCGGCCGACACCGCCGAACGGGCGGTCGCCATCGTCGAAACCGCCGACTTCCACCGCCCCCTCCACGCCGAGCTCTATGGTGTCATCGCCGCACTCGTGCGAGAGGGAGCACCTCACGGCGCCGCCATGGTTGCCACCACCCTCGAGCGCGACGGCGAACTCGCCGGTCACCACGGCATCCGTATCGCCCGTGCCCTCACCGACGTCGCCACCGCGGGAGCTGATCCGGTCTCTCTCGGCCACTACGCCAAAGCTGTGGTTACCCGCGCCTACCGGCGCGGCTACCACGAGGCCGCGCAATCGATGGCCCAAGCCGCGGCCGAACTGCCCGACGATCAGCTCTTCGAGCACCTCCTCGCCATCGGCCGCGAACGCCGCACTGCCAGTCGGCGGCTCATCGCCCTTCGCGCCGCGGAGATCTGACACCCGCAGCCGCCGCCTGGGTGACCCGTTTGCCCGCAAATATGGAAACATACCGATCTGCATGTTTCATCAACGGGGGAGGGCGGATATGGGGCAGGGGGATGACCCGCGCAAGAGGGTCATGAGCAGTGTGATCTGGAGGTGGAGCAGATTCGACGGTCTCGCCAACCATCACCTGGAGCAGATTCTGCAACGGGGAGGCTTCCTCGACGGTGACATCACCGACCCGAAAGCAGTCAACCGGGCGGTACGCGTCGCCGTCGAAAACCCTGCCACTGTCGCAGAACTCGACGACTGGATGCAACGTGCCGCCAATCGGTGCGCCGGCGCACCCACCTCGGACCTTCGGCTGGAAGACTCGATCGGCTACCTCACCGAACGCCTCGACGCTGTCCCGTTGACCCCCGAGATGATCGATGAGTGCTTGCGCAAGGTCGCGACCGTTGATGATCAGATCGTGGGGGCCAAGGACCTACCCGAGTTGGCGCACCCGGACGCCACGACGACCGCACTGCTGTGGAGATACGTCGAGGCCCGAGGCAGGGTCCTCGCCGCCTCACTCTGACTCGGCCGCGGCGGCGGGCTGACCCGGGGGCCTTGGGACCATGGACATGTCCAGGTGTCCGGAGACAGTGCTGGTGTCCGGGAGCGCGCCGCGCAGTTCGGGATTGGAGATGAGCCGATCGGCGGCGGTGCCAGATCGTGCTTGGCTGAATCTCCCGCCCAGTGCCACTTCCCGACCTCGACACCAAGTTCCCAGGGCGTCACCCCGGCGGCGGGGCGCACCGGCCGTTTTCATCATGGTCGGGCGCACGAACGGATGCGGTGGACACCGTCTGTGGCGGACAGGGGTGCGCAGGACCCGGCGGCATCAGGAGTAGGACAGGAGGCAGCGCCGAACTCGGGTTCGGGTCGACCCTCGGACCGCTGCTCGAGTCGATCGCCGCGCAGGTCGTCGGGTAATTCCAGATCTCGCGGGTCGGCCCGCCGGGCTGCCGGTGCTCGCGGCGTAGTCTCCCGGGTGACGCGGCTGCGCGTGGACGGCCTGGCCATCGCTCCGGTTGTCAGTGGGCGTCGGCGAAAGCGTGCTCGATGTCCGCGGGTATGCGTCCGCGGGAGGAGATCTCGTACCCGTGCTGGACAGCCCACTGGCGGATTTCCTTGGCGGTGCTTGTGCTCCGGTTTCGTCGGGGTCGGTGTCTCGGCCGTTGTTCCTGCTCGGGCTGCTCGGTCGCGGGGCTCTCGTTGGTCTCGTCCGTCTCCCCTTTTCCCTTACCCGCTCGGTTTCCGTCTGTGCGGCCCTGTTCGTTCTCTGCGGACATCTCCCCCTCACGGTCCTTGGTCTCGCCCTCGTCCGGCTCGACGAGGTGCAACCGGCGGATATCGCCGGACATGCCCAGTGCGCCGGCTCCAGTGCCCGCGTGCCCCGCCGGGCTCTCACCGCCGGAGTGGAGCCGGCTGGTCAGCGAATCGATTTGCGAGGTGACCGCAGTGATCGCCGCGGCTTTCGCGGAGGTCATCAGCTCTCCCCGAACGGTCTCGCAGAGCTTGGCGACCTCCGGGGAACTGGTGAGCGTCGCGGTCCCTCGCCCCAACAGGTAGCCCGTCCCGAGGGCCACTACCACCTGGCCGCTGGTTTTCATCGTCGTCACCCCGCAACTTGCCGAGCTGTCGTCCGCGTACCTCGGTCGGCGGCGGGAAGGGTGTGTGTTGGAGCCGTGCCCGGCGCGGGGTGCGTATACGGGTGCTTACCCGCGGCCGGGACGCCTAATCATCGGTACGCAACGTCCGTGGACGGTGGGTCGAACGGATGGCGTCCCCCGATCGCGTATGGCGGTGCGCGTCCACGCTGATCTCGGCTGGCACAGCGGTGCTCAGCAGGAGTGCAGGACCTGGCTCATCGCGTCCTTCTCCGCCTGGGTCACCCACAACCGGTAGAGGGCTTTGACGTCGATCTGCCGGGCAACGTAGGTGCACCGGTAGGCCTTGTTCGGCGGCAACCAGGATGCGGCGTCGGAATCGGACTTCTGCGAGTTCGTCGGGCCGTCGACGGCCTGCAGATTGCGGGGGTCGTTGGCCAGGTCGCGGCGCTGCTGCGGGCTGAGCTGCTGGGCGCCCTTCTGCCACGCGTCCGACAGGGCCACGACGTGATCGATCTGGACGGCGGTGGAGGTGTCCTGCCCACGGACGAACGCGATGGTGGTGCCGGTGTAGGTGTCGTGCAGGGTGCCGGTCGCCACCACACAATCCCGGGTGCTGGCCTTGTAGGTCAGATCCACCAGGTCGCGTCGCAGGATGTCGTTACGGGTGTCGCACCCGTTGTGACCGCCCTCGACACCGTTGTCGTCGGACCACGACGGCCCGAACTGCTCCCGGGTGTATCCGGTCTTCGGAGCACGGCCCTTCACCGCCAGGGTGTCGAGCTTCGACAACGCCGGTCCCGGATCGAAGACCGGTGCCGGGGCGGCCGGGGCTCCCCCGAGCGACCCGGTGCCCGGGTCCGCGTCGGCGATCGCCGAGCACCCGGTCAGACCGAGCACGGTGACCGCACCCAACGCGAGCAGTGCGGTCCGGGGGCGTTGGCGCATGCGACTGTTCTCCTGTTACCTGTGTGACTGGTGGTGCACGCAAGTATTGCGGACACCTCCGACAGGCTCGGCGAACGGGGTCGGCGCGGGTTCATGGTGACCCCGGCATACCCGGTGCAAGCTCCGCCTCGCATCGACGCCTCGAGTGTGATGCCCCGATGTGGCGGGTAAGCGGAGGTTATGAGCACTGTCACCGAATCCGTCGATGTCGACGTCCCCTTGCACGTCGCCTACGACCAGTGGACCCAGTTCGAGTCTTTCCCGCAGTTCATGAAGGGCGTCACTGAGGTTCGCCAACTCGACGACACCCACACTCGCTGGACCGTCGAGATCGGCAGACAGAGGCGTGAATTCGATGCCACCATCACCGAGCAGCGCCCCGACGAGCGGGTGGCCTGGAGATCGGATGTCGGCCCCATCCATGCCGGGGTGATCACCTTCGCCCCTCTCGACAACACCCACACCCGGGTGACCGCAGAGATGGACCTCGATCCCGACGGTGTCGCCGAACACGTCGCCGATACGCTCGGGATCTTGTCCCGGCGAGTGACCAAGGACCTGGAACGGTACAAGTGGTTCGTCGAGGACCGTGGCACCCTCGCCACGGGCTGGCGTGGTGTCATCGACCATCCCGAGCCGTGACACGGGCCTCCGGCGACGCGACCGGCATCACGAGGTCGAACCGTTATCCCTGACAGGGACAGGTCTTCTGGAGATGAACTCGGCACGCAGCGACAGAGGGACGGCTCCGGGTGCGTGCGTTCTGTTCGTTCCCGGCGGTTTCAGGCCGTGCGGTCGGTGTTCGCGGCGGTTGATCGGCGCCGATGCCGTTCCGGGATGCTCGGTCGCGGCGATCGCCGCGGGACCCGGCGGCGGTTTCCAGGGCGCAGTGGAGAGGTGCTCGCGGATCAGGCGGAGGGTGGTCGCGGGCTGTTCGAACTGGGAACGTGCCCGCAGTTCGGCAGGATCGCCGTTGTGGCGGTGGGGACGGTGTCGGTGACGTGGCGGGCGAAGGCGGCTGGCACGAGGCTGTCGGCGTCGCCCCAGAGGAACAGTGTCGGCGGTTGCAGGGCCGCGATCCGATCCCAGAGTCCGGTCGCCCCGAAGGGGTTCGTCGAGGTAGAGCCCCAACAGTGCGGACCCCAGCGCCCGCCGCCGGGCTGCATGCCGCAGCGACAACTCCCATTCGTCGGCGGCCGCCCGGTACCAGTGCCGCGGCACCGACTCCGGATCCGCGAACAGGGCTCGCAGACCGGCGCGGGCGGCGGTATGCAGCAGTGCGGGCGGCACGACGAGCGGCAGTCGGGCCAGATCAACCGGAAAGACCCGGGCGAGTGCGGTCGGCCTGCGGCGGCGGAAGGCCATCGCCGGACACAACAACACCAACCCGGACACCGCATCCGGATCCCGCAGCGCGAGTTCCAGGCCGACGCGTCCGCCGAGCGAATGGCCGATCACCGCACCGCCGCGGGCATCGACGGCGTCGAGGACCGCGCGTAGCCACCGATACAGCATCTCAGGGGTGTACCGCCAGCTAGGGGTTGCGGAGAAGCCGAAACCGGTATGTCGGGGCACAGCACCCGGTGATCGTGTGCGAGAGCGGCCAGGACGGGCAGCATCGAGGTGTTGTTGGCGCCGAGGCCGTGCAGCAGAACGACCGGCGGGTTGTCGGGGTAATTGCACCACATTCGATTACGTGACGGACAAACCCCTCAATTCGGGGAATTTCGTGACCAATGACAGAGGTGAATAGCACACGCCACCATCACCGCACCCTCACCCCTGCCCGATCTCCTTCACCACATCTGACAAGGCCGACGTCAGCCCTCCCGGTGTTGCGAGTCCGTCGAACCGACTGCACGAAACGCGCGGGACGCCTTCAACCCCTTTCGCACCACCCAGAGTTGAACAATCGCCACGACAACCGCTCCCGCCGCGAAGACCATCGCCAGAAACCACCACCACGCGTCAAACACGAGATAGAGCACCGCACAGGCACCGGCGGCGGCAATGAACGCCCACTGCACGCGATTCAGCGTGCGAGCCTTCTCTGTGGCACGAGTCATATCCGCAAGATAAAAGTCCTGGCTGTGCGAATGAATGTCGATCTCCCGTCCTCAACTGATCCGGCACCGGTGGCAACCGTCCACGGCGACCGGGGACACAGTGTCCGCGTCCTTCGTCGCTACCACCTGCCATCGTGCACCGTGAGCGTAGAGGTCGTCACCGACACTGCACGATGTCCACACACCCCGCCACCGTCGGCGTGGCTGCGCGCCCGCGACCCCACCACTCGGCAACGGGTCGTTGGCGGCCAGTTACCGGCGGACGCCACTATGAAACCGGATCCCGTCTCGCCGTTGCCGCTCCGATCGTTGGTGCCCAACACAGGTCGAGGGTGCTCCGGCCACTGTCCGGGTGCAGCGGCTGCCCGTGCTGCCCAGGTGCACCCATTGCCGAGAAACTGTTTCGCGCAGTGGTCCTCCGGCCACGCTCACCGCCGTGCCGTAGCGCGCTGCGCCTGACGTGCGGTGCGGGTGCCCTCGAACAGGGCCCACTCGTCGCCTGCGAGCACACCCCGCCGATACGCCCGCCGCACGTCATTCCAGCTGCCCGTGGCGTACGCGTCCACCGACTGGTCGCCTTCGGTGGGTACAGAGCCGTAGGTGTAGTTCCAGTTCACCCCGGAACGCCCCCTGATGGGGACCGCATCCCCCCTTCGGCCCCGGCTGTGTGCCGACGCACCGGGCCACTCCACGTAATCACAGGCCCGCGCGGGCCTGGCGATGTGACCGTTCACTGACGGGGCCTCAGACGATCATGTCCGGGTGCTCGGAGACGTCGCCGTCGAGCAGGACATCCCACGAGACCGGGGGACCTGAATTGCGGAGCATCATCGTGTTCGGCCAGATGACGGGCTCGGCGTCCCTCATCGTGACCGCTCGTGCTGCCCCGCGAGAATCACCACCACGACCGTCCACCTCGTCGGCCGCGGCGACGAGCTGACCTGGAACCGTTCCGCTGCCGCGTCCGGTGCGCGAGGCCCGGGTGCCCCTGTCCGCACGCCGGAGCACCGACGAGCCCACTCCGAGGTGTCGTCAAACCGTAGCTTCGCCGGACGGTCACGTCGGGCTTCGATTAGTCCACCACGTCTTGTGTCTGCAGTGCGTCAGGCCTGTTCGACGCCGACACGGTGGGGGTTCTGCCCGGCGCGGGGGCCACCCCTCGCGTCGGGGATCGTGGTGCGCGAGCGCGTCGGGCCTTGTTGCGCTTCATGTTTCACGCATCGATCGCGGCTGGTGTGAAGACCGCGAGCGGGGCGTCGATCCCTGCCTCGCCGAATGCTGTCAACGCGGCGCGGGTGAGCCGTCGTTGCACGGTCCACTGCCGCCCCGGGCGGGTGCGGGCGACCACCCGTAACATCACCGATTCCGCGGTCACGGTGTTGACGCCGAGCATTTCCGGGGATTCGAGAACCTCCTCGACTATCTCGGGGTCCCGCGCCGCCGCCTCGACGGCACAGGACGCCGCCTCCAGGGCTTGGCGCACGTTGGCGATGTGCGCAATCGGTGGATCGACGACCGCGATCGCGTAACCCTGGCTCATGTTGCCCACCCGTTGGATCTCCCCGTTTCGGCAGAACCACAGGGTGCCGTTTGATGTCACGGATGGTGGTCACCCGCAGGCCGACGGTCTCGACGGTGCCGACCGCGGATCCGACGTCGATGACGTCGCCGACCCCGACGCGACGCCGCGGCGGAAATCGCCGGCTATCGGTGCGATCGATGCAAGAACACTCAGATCCCGGCCGAGACCGACCGCGGATCCTCACAATGATGGTTTCCGTCATTACTTCCCGCTGGCAACGGGGTTGGTGCGGAGTGTGCGCTGCTCGTCCGGTTGGCGCACCTGGATCCGCCCGTCCTGCACGCGGGCCTCGTACACCTGCTGCGGACGGGTCGCGGGACCTCGGACAACCCGACCGTCCGCGACGTCGAAGCGACTGCCGTGCCACGGGCATTCGATGCACCCGTCGTCGAGGGAGCCGTCATGCAGCGGAGCACCCCGATGGGTGCAGCGGTTGCTCAGGGCCACGATGGTGCCCGACTGCTTCACCAGCAGCACCGACACGGTGCCGACCAGAACGGCGGCCATTTCCTTGCCGGTCAGGACGGTTTCCGGGGCTGCGTCCGTCCAATCCGGGGGCAGCGTGGAGAACGCGGTGGTGTCGACTCCGACTCCCGCGGCGTAGGACAGATGGCCACCGAGCCAACCGCTGACCCCGAGCAGTCCCGCCCCCGCCGCCGACAGGCCGATACCGACGCCGTGACGGCCACGGCGACGTGCGGCCCACGACGCGAGATATGCACCAATTGCGGCATAGTTCGAAGCCGCGTGGACTGCGCCGATCCGGCGCTCAGCGCCGAGCGTGTCGGCCCAGTCCGACGCGCCGGTGAGTGTGGCCGGCACTGCGGCAAGGGCGCCCAGCCCCACGAGTTTCGTCGCGGCCGGTCGCGCACTCGTGCCCCCGAGGGCATCGAGGAAGCCGGCGCTGACCCACGCGCCGATAGGGACGGTGACCAGTAGAGGGTGCAGCGGGTGCCCGAGATCGGTGCCGGACAACGCATCCTTGATCCGACCAGCCGGAAGCCATTTGTTGATCGCGGTCACGACCGCGCCGGCGGGACGGTCCAGGGTCTCAGCGTGTTCGAGCCGACGCACACCTCGCTCGAGTACATTCACGTCCATCACATCCCGATTTCCTGTCGACTCGAACACTTTTCGAAGGTCTGGCACGCCGTCAGCCGGGCAGTGTCTCGCCTCCCAGTGGGGCGAGCACTTCCCCGGAGTAGTAGGAGGACAGCAGACCGGAAGCGAAGAACACGTAGGACGGCGCGATCTCGTCCGGCTGGGCGGCCCGCCCGTAGGGGGCCTGCTTCCCGAATTCCGCGACTTTCTCCTCGTCCATGGTCGCCGGGATCAGTGGTGTCCAGACCGGGCCGGGAGCAACACAGTTGACGCGAATTCCGCGGTCCAGCAGGGTCTGTGCCAACGAGTACGTCAACGCCGTCACCGCACCCTTGGTCGCAGAATAGTCGATCAGCGACTTGTTTCCGCGCAATCCGTTGACCGAACCGGTGTTGATGATGGCCGAACCCCGGCCGAGATGCGGTACCGCCGCCTTCGTTACGTGGAAGTAGCTGTCGATGTTCACCGAGAACGTGCGCCGCCACAGCTCATCGGATAACTCGAGGAAGTCGTCGACCGGTTCCTGGTAAGCGACATTGTTGACGACGATGTCGAGTCCGCCCATTTCCGAGACCGTGCGGGCCACCACGTCGCGACAGTGCGCCGGCGAGGCCAGGTCGCCAGCGAAGGTGCGGCAGCGCCGCCCTTGTTTTTCGACCAGCTCGGCCGTGTGCGCCGCGTCGCCGTTCTCCTCGAGGTAAGCAATCGCCACGTCGGCGCCCTCTTTCGCGAACGCCACCGCCACGGCGCGGCCGATCCCCGAGTCGCCCCCGGTCACCAGCGCCCGTTTGTCTTTCAGCAATTCATTACCCCGGTACGCGCGCATCTCGTCCTGAGGTTCCTCGGCCATGTCCGCCGTACGGCCGGGGTAGTCGATTGTGTGCGGGGTGTGTTCGCTCATGCACCTCTCCGATCAGTGGCAAGTCACGTGTCGGGTACCCGGCCCACGAAAGGTCAACCGGCGGCACTCGAACAGCGGTCCAATGCGCGAGCCTCCTGGTTTCAGCGGCCCACGGGGTAGACGGCACAAGTGCGGATGGGGCGGGGCCTCGTGCGCACGCGTCGATCCGAGAGGTACCGATGACTCTGACCGCCACAGACGCCACCGGACCCACCGCCGGCCCCGGACGCCACGTGGTCCTGCTGGTGACCAGCACCGTCCTCGCCCACCTCCACGCCCTCGCCGATTTCGCCCTCACCTCGCGCACCACACCCGACCCGGATCAACCGCTCCCGGCAACGTTTCGACAACGCCGCCAATCATGAGCTCATCTGTCGTTCGCTCGGACGCCGGAAGGGAACGGTAGCCGATGCACGCTCCCCGCAAAGTCGTGATCACCGGCGCCAGTGGAAATGTCGGCACCGCTCTCTTACGTCTGTTCGCGGCGCAGGAACCCGGAACCGCGGTGACCGGGATCGCCCGCCGAACGCCTCCGCAGTCCTCTCCCTACGCGCGTGCGCACTGGCACGAGATCGACCTGACCCGACACGACGCGCACACCGCGCTCGTCCCGGTGCTCGAGGGTGCCGATGCCGTGGTCCATCTCGCGATCGCATTCCAGCCGGCGCGAGACCGCAAATACCTGAGGAGAACAGCGGTCGCCGGGACCCGTGCGGTCGCACGGGCGGCTCGGGCCGCCCGAGTGGGTCACCTGGTCCACCTCTCGTCGGCAGCGGTGTACTCTCCCGGCGCCTATGGCGTACCGGCGTCCGAACAGTAGCCCCGTCGAGGCATTCCGCGATCGATCTACAGCGCCGACAAAGTCGCCGAGAAGGACGTCCTCGACGAGATCGAAGCGGCAGCTGCACCCGACGGGCAGGCCCCTCTCCTTGTCACTCGGATACGTCCGGGCCTGATCGCCCAGCATGACGAGGCCACCGCTCTGCTTCGGTACGCAGTCCCGAGCTACGTGCCACAAACCCTGTCCCGGCGGATACCGGCACTTCCGGTCCTCCCCCTCGATCGCACCCTGACACAGCATGCAGCGATGCCCACTCAACGAGGTCGCGTCGATGACGGTCGAAAAGTCGAGGACCCCACCGTTGGCTTCCCGCGCCGCCGCGGGCGGTACCCTGCGGCACGATCGCTCGTCACAAGCGGTAGGCCTTCCCGGCAGGCGACGGGTGGCGGTTCAGATGCCTTCGGTGCCGGAGGTGTCGGGCAGGCCGTCCGGACGTGTGCGCTTGAGTTCGTAAAACGCGGACACGGGTGCGAGAGTGCGCAACCCATCCCAAAGAGCAAGGGCGTCTTCCCTATTCGGCATGTTGTTGAGCACAGGGCCGTACAAGCCCTTCTTCTCGCCGTTCTCGAGCTTGAATACGATTATTGGAACGCCGGTGTCCTCACCGACGGCGGCGACGGCCGAGCTCGTCTCATCTCGCAGGTACGCGTCCCAGGACGTCTCGTCGGCAGCCCGCGCAAGGCCGGTGGGCAGCCCCTCAGTCACCAGTACCTGCGCGATGAGCGCGTCGTCGTACTCGCGGCCGTCGACGTGGTACGGACGTCCGAACGCGGAGTACAGGTCGATAACAGCGGCGCCGTGCTTTGCCGCGGCCGCGATCACGCGGTGGACCCGGTGCGCGGGTCGATGCAGGTCACCGTGAGAGGTCTTGTCGGAGCGGTCGTTTGCGACTTCGTCGTTCTTCTCGGCGAGACTGAACGGGCGCCACGTAATGTCCAGGTCGCGCTCGTCGGCGACCTGGAGCAGCCACCGACTCGTGATCCAGCAGAACGGGCAGGACGGATCGAAGTAGAACTCGAGTCGCTGCATACACCCAACGTAACAAGGGATCGTGGTCGTCGGCGACCACATGTTCGACGACAGCGGGGCGGTGATCGAGCAGGCCGAGCGCTCGGTCGAGCATCTCCGCGACATCTTCACCGATGCAGAACTGTTTGTGGAGCATTCGTCCCCGCCGGGGGCGACAAGGGTGCCGCTGTGTGGGTGGCGCGGATCGGGGTACCCGCGTGTCATAGCCGCCCCGCTCGGACGCGGGGGCAGTCCTACTCCGCGGAGGGCCGTTGTCATGACCGTTCAGCCTCCGGACCCTGATCCGGCGAACACCCCTGATCTCGAGGCGGGCGGCGGTGTCCGCCCCGGTTCGACCCCTCCGGATTCCGCTCAGACGTCGGGGCTGTCCGAGCACGAACCGCGCACCAGTTGGTCATTTCCACCGACAGGTGTGGCGACGATGGTGGTCATCGGTGTGATCGTCGTGGTCTTCGTGGCGATCGCGGTCCTGCTGGTGCTCGACATCGTGGGAGTGTTCGACTGATTCCTCGATACCCGTCGATCGTCCTAATCGGCATGGGGTGAGCTCCCGTCGACAAGTCTGGCGATCCATACCGGTAGGCGTACCCGCGAGGACGTCCGCCTAGATTGCGGTCGTTCGGGCCGTCGTTTGAGGCGCCATCTCCAGGGGTAGGCGAAGGAGATACGTGTACCACGGTGCACGCGACGATCCGCATTGCCGACAAGGAGGATGAACGAATGGTTGACGACAAATCGGGACCGGCCCGAGGGCGTCAAGGGCGTGGTCGAAGACGTGAAAGGCAAAGCCAAGGAGGCGGCGGGCGCCGTCACCGGCCAAGACGACCTGACTCGCGAGGGGCAGGCGCAGCAAGACAAGGCCCAGGCCCAACGGGAGGCAGCGGAGAAGGAATCGGCGGCCGAGAAAGCACGCGGTGAGGCCGAAGTCCACGAGCAACGCGAACGCGCCGAGCAGGACTAATAGAGTTCACCCGTGAAGACCGTCCCGCCCTGCCCTGTAGCGTCAATCATTTTTTCTGACAATAGGTTTGGTGCGTGGCGTCGACATTGTTGTTAACTCTCGCGGAAGGACTGGATGATGGCCGAAACCAAGAAGGAATTCGTCGCACGGCGCCTCGACGAAGTGATCCACGAATGGGAGGCGGACGCCCCGGCCGGCGGGCCCGGATCCGAGGAATCGGAGGGGCCGCTGGTGACAGCGCAGCGTCATCGGGCCGAAATCGACACCGCGACCGACGCCCGCATCAACGAGATCGCCGACGCGTATCCTCAGATCGCGCAGGCATGGTCGCGGCGCGGAGCCTAGAGGCCCAGTAACCGCGCCAGCGGTGGCCGTAGCACCTCACCGCAGACCGCGGTCGACGATCCTGCTGGCCTGGACGGCTGTCACTTTCCCGGCGCCACACCCACCCACCGCTGGTCGGCGCAGGACTACTCCCTCACTAACCGGGCTCCCCTACGTCGGCCCACTGATTCCCGGCAGCGACGGTATTCTCGTCCCGACCGGGGACTCTCCAACGGCGTTGCTGCCGCTCTCGTCCTCGCCGGATGCATTCTGGGTGGCCACATGCGGTGGGCCGCACCGAGCGCGTCTGCGCCGTCTGCCCGCACCTCGGTGGTGTGCTCCGCTGGAACGATGCGGAGGATTCGTGGGACTGCCCGCTGCACGGGTCCCGATTCACCGCCGCCGGAACACTTCTCGAGGGTCCCGCGACCACCGATCTCCGACGACTCTGATTCCCACCCGATTGGCCTCCGGTCACCCGGGTACCCGTCTGTGTGCCCACGAGAGGAAGGAAGTTCTCATGACATCGGCACAGACACTGCGCGGCCGCACGGTCGCGATCCTGGCCACCGACGGCGTCGAGGAGGTTGAACTCCTCGAACCCCGGAAAGCCGTGGAGGGCGCCGGCGCGGAGGTCCGGCTGATCTCTTTGTCCCCCGGCAAGATCCAGGCCATGAACTCGGACGTGAACGAGGCCGGCACCTACGCCGTCGACGCTGTCGTCGGTGAGGTGTCCGTCGCCGACTTCGACGCACTGATCCTGCCCGGCGGCACCACGAATCCCGACCACCTGCGGATGGACGAGTCGGCCGTCGGCTTTGTCCGCGACTTCGTCACCTCGGGCAAACCCGTGGGGGTGATCTGCCACGGCCCCTGGACACTCGTCGAGGCGGACGTCGTGCGTGGTCGCACCCTCACCTCGTATCCCAGCGTGCGCACCGACATCCGCAACGCCGGCGGCAACGTGGTCGACGAGGAAGTGGTGGTCGACAACGGGCTGGTGTCGAGCCGCAACCCCGGCGACCTGCCTGCGTTCTGCGCGAAGATCGTCGAGGAATTCGCCGAGGGCCGCCACCCGCAGTGACGTCGCCTGGGACGGCAATCCGGCCTCCGAGACCGTCACCACCACGCGTGTCCACGCCGTCGGGGACGTAGCGTTGCAGACGGTTACATCGGGTGAAGGCCGAAACCGGCTTCGCAACGGGCCATTCGACGGTGAAACCGACCGCCGACGGAGTCCCCCCGGGCGCAGCCGGGCCGACGCCGATCAGAGCGGGGGCAGTTCCTTCTCGTTCAGCCAGGTCTCCCACAGCCGGCGCAAGGGCGTGTCGGTGTAGTGGGCCGCCAGATCCGTGAACTGCTCGGCGGTCACCGAGGAATGCCGATAGGTTTCCGTCCAGCACCGAAGCAGCGTGAAGAAGTTGTCGTCACCGAGCCGGGACCGCAGCACGTGCAGCGTGAGGGCACCGCGTGTGTAGATGCGATCGTCGAACATCAGGTGTGGTCCGGGATCGCCGACAATGAGGTCACGCGGTTTGCGGGCGAGGCCGTGGTACGCCGAGACCGCCAGCTGGTGCGCGGACTGCCCGCCGGAGTTCTCCGACCAGAGCCACTCCGCATAGCAGGCGAAGCCCTCGTGAAGCCAGATGTCGCGCCACTGCCGGATCGTGAGACTGTTGCCGAACCACTGATGGGCCAGTTCGTGCGCGACGAGGCGTTCGCCCGCACGCCGTCCGGTGCAATGATTGGCCCCGAAAATGGAGAGCCCTTGCGCCTCGATCGGAATCTCGAGGTCGTCGTCGGTGACGACGACGGTGTAGTCGGCGAACGGGTACGGGCCGAAGAGCGCGCCGAACACCTCCATCATCTGCAGCTGGCGGCCGAAGTCGAGGTCGAGGGACGAACGCAGCCGCGGCGGGTGCACCGCGAACATGGGGACCCGTCCGGAAGGGATCTGTCGGTGCTCGTACGGCCCGATCGCGATGGTGGCGAGGTAGCTCGCCATCGGCTCGGACTGCTCGTACACCCACGTGGTCCTGCCGGCGCGGGTCCGCTTGTGGACCAGCGCGCCGTTGGCCACCACGCGATACGGCGAATCGGTAGTAATCGCGATGCGGTAGCTCGCCTTCGAACCCGGGTGGTCGTCGCAGGGGAACCACGACGGGGCACCGTTGGGCTGACCAGCGACGATCACCCCCTCCGACAGCTCCTCCCATCCGACCTCGCCCCAGATGCTGCGGATCGGCTCGGGTGAGCCGGCGTACACGACGGTGACGACGAGTACGCCGCCCGCCGGGATCCGCTGCGCGGGTGTGACGACGAGCTTGCCGCCGTGATGCCGCCAGCTGCCCCGACCGCCCCGAGCGGTCACCTTCGTTACGTGCAGGTTCTGTGCCAGATCGAATCGATACCGAGATCTGCTCTCGGTGGTCACCGCGGTGATCGTCGCCTTGCCCGTCAGCCGATTGCTGTGCACCCGGTACGTCAGGTCCAGCTCGTATCGCGACGCCCGGTAGCCGCGGTTGCCGTTCCGCGGAAGGTAGGGGTCGACGGGCGCGTCGACGTGTTTACCGAACCTCACGTCGCCGCCCACGCAGCGATCGGACTGCCTTGCCACCACGTCGACGCGGGGACGGAGTCGCCGCGCATGACGAGCGCCGGCCCGACCATCGCGCCGGCACCGACTCCCGAGGCCGGCAACCCGACACAGTGCGGGCCGATAGCGGCGCCCGCCCCCACAGTCAAGGTGTCGATGGACATGATCCGATCATGAACCACCCATGCCGTCGTCGACACCGTTGCCGCGCCGTCGGGTCATCCGCGGCTCGGCGAACCTGATCCACCACATTCGCGGCGGTGCAGCACGGAATCGCGTCGATCGAGGTCACGCCCCGGACCAGCGCCCGGCCCGAACCCGTCGCTGCCACATCCACCCGACCCGTGACGATCCCCCGATCAGGTACCCTGCCCAGCGCCCGGCCCGAACCCGCCGCCGCCACCTGGCCCTGGGGTTACCTGCCGGTCCGAGCGGCGTTTACGGCCCCGACCGGGGTGGCGTGCGCGATGTAGTACTCGAACGTCTCGCGGAGCTCTGTCGCGTGTTCGTCCTTCAGGTCGATGACGTACCCGACGCCGTCGACGGCGTAGCTGATGCTCTCGCCGTCCTCACCGAACACGGTGCCGTCGATGTCGTCGACCAGCTCCTCCCCGACCTTGCGCGCCACAGATTCACTCCATCTCCAGTACGGACCTGACGACAGTACTGGAGGTATCGGGTAGCCCCGGCGAGCTCAGCGGCCGCACGCGGGATCCGCCGAACCACCGGCGGGTCGATTCGGCCACTGATGTGAGCACCGGCCTAGCATCGTGCAATGACGACGATGAGGTCGCTACCGCTGAGCGCGCTGAGACTCGGCTACCGCATCGCGCGCCTCCCCCTGCGGCTGACGGAGGACGTCACCGCGTCCGAACACATCGCAGTGTTCGCCTATCGGTGCGATCGTGTCGCCGCCCGGATCCTGCGGGACGAGAGTCTGTTGTTCGTCGCCCCCGAGCACTCGGCGGTGGTCCGGCTGCACGACTACCGTGACCGACTGCGTGGTCGCAGCAATCCCACGCAATAGACGAATACCGACCTCACCGCGGGTGGGAATCCGAGTTGGGGGTGCCGAACCGCCCTGTGTGGGGTGGTGCGCGGCGGAACTCGCCGTATTCTGCGCGCAGGCCAGGCGCTGCTCGGCCGACGACCACCGCCACCGCTCACCAGTTGGTGCCGGCCTGTCGAACATGATCGGCGACGACGGCTACGGCGCGGCCCGCGAATGTATGGCGACAGACGGTGCGACGGCGCGCCCTGCTGGTCATTGGCAGCTCGGCCGCCCACCTCAAGCGCCAGGGACGCTCGGCGGTGACGGCGCGGATGCAAACCCGGCCCCTCACCAACGCCGCGACAATTCCGCGCAGTGGTCGTACCTCGATGCTGGATCGGCACCGAGCATCTCGCGGTCGCCGACCCCTACCGCACCCGCCCCGATGTGTGCGCCGAGGATGGTGGGATGTGCATCTACCACACCGAACCGCACTACTGGATTCCCCTCCCCCCATCCACCGCGTTCCTGACGATCACCACCGAATGGGCTCAGATCGGACTTGAACCCGTCACCGCAACACTGAACCTGACCGAACACCGCAACTGACCACCCCACACCTGACGGATGACTCGGTGTTCGACCCGAACCCGGACCGACAGTCGCGGCACCAAAAAGGGGCCGGGCGCCCAGGGCAGGGGAGGTGGACGCCGAGGGGTCCCCGACCGTGTGCAGCCAGGTCACTTTCCGCGCGTGGAGGAACGGGAGGAGGCGGACGTGGTCAGGGCGGTGACGGTCGCCCCGCCCTCCGGTGCACGCGGCGTCACCGGCTGCAACGGGTGCAGGGGCAGTTCGTCCCGCGGATCGGTCACCGTCGACAGATAATGCAACATCACCCCTTCTCGTAGCGCCCACGGGCTCACCTGCACCGCGTCGACATGCAGGGCGCCCAGGGTTTCGTCGGCCACGATCGCGCCGGCGAGGATCTGCTCCGCGCGCGACGGCGAGACACCCCGCAACCCGGCGCGGCGTTCCGCCGGCAGCTTCGCCAGCCGCGGCACCCACGAGTGAATTTTCTTCCGGGACAACGTTCTTCTCACGAACGGACCTTTGCGTTGCGAGGGTGCGCCCGTGAGCCGGGCCAGTTGTTTGAACGTCTTCGACGTCGCCACCACCAGCTGCGGTTCGCCCTCCCACCGCAGCCGATCCGCGGTCTCCCGCAGGGTGTCGCGCACATACCGGCGCAGCGCTTTGACCTGCTTGCGTGGTGGTGGGTCGGCGTCGAAGAATCCTCGGGTCAGCCGGCCCGCGCCCAGCGGCAACGACACCGCCAGTTCCGGTACCGCGTCGCGGCCGAGCGCGATCTCCATCGACCCCCCACCGATGTCGATGTCGAGCAGCCGGCCCGAACGCCACCCGTACCAGCGGTGCACGGCCAGATACGTCAACCGCGCCTCCTGCAACCCGGTCAGGAACTGTGGCCGCAGTCCGCACTCGGCGGCGATGCGGTCGAGGATGTCGTCCCGGTTCGCCGCATCCCGGATGGCGGCGGTGACGAACAGGTAGACCTGGTCGACCTCGTATCGGTGCGCGGCCGCCAACGTCTGCGTCACGGCCTGGCTGATCCGGTCGATCCCGTCCTCGTCGAGGCGCTGGTCCACCCCGATCGACTCGCCCAATCGGGTGGCGGCCTTGACCGCGTGCAGCGGCAACGGCGGCGCACCCGCAGTCGCCTCCACGATCTGCAGCTGCGCCGAGTTCGAACCGATGTCGAGGACCCCGAGCCGCACATGACCCGACTACCCCACGCCGGGGTCGGACAATCACCCACCGCCGCTCTCACAGGTGCGGTGGAGCCGCGCCGCCACCGCAGTGACGCCGACCGAAACGGTCATCCGGCTTTGCCGTTACCACCACGGGTGTCCACGCCGCGGGAGTCGCAAGCGATCCGTGGACAACTCGATCAGGGTGTGCGGGGGGGCGGGTAGCGTGCTGACCAATGCCACCGACCTATGCCGCTCATATCGTGACCCGCGACGCTGTTGCGCTCGGCGGTGCCGAGATCCTCGTGATGACGTCGACGGACAACAACACCGGCGGCGACCTCATTGCCAGCTATCCTTCGGCCGCACAGGTGTCCCCCGAGGACGTCCTGTCCGCCAACGGGTGGCGAGTTGCCGACGGTGCCACCTCCGAGGTCGAGGGAGGATACCGGATCGTGGCTGTCGAGGCCGTGAACTGGGAGCAGATCATCGAGCACGTGAGGTTCGCCCGGGCACAGGCGCAGTTCGAGGCGACCCGCCGGGATCGTGCCTGGCGAGACGCTCTGCAAGGTGCGATGCTCGCCGGTGGTTCAGCCACCCGACTCTCGGTGGCGGCAGGGGTCAGCCGAGAGCGCGCCTACCAGATTCGTGATGGACGCCGCTGAATTTGGCCCGAGGTGCCGGATGACCGATCCGGCGATCACGACGCGTCCACTCCCCTGTCCGCACCTCCCGGACGACACGGCGCGGAATA
This sequence comes from Rhodococcus sp. NPDC057014, assembly GCF_042673295.1. Classification (NCBI taxonomy): domain Bacteria; kingdom Bacillati; phylum Actinomycetota; class Actinomycetes; order Mycobacteriales; family Nocardiaceae; genus Rhodococcus; species Rhodococcus sp. NPDC057014. The sequence continues at coordinate 17,627 of NZ_JBHUSF010000037.1, read as the reverse complement.
TCCCCACCGGTCGATGTCCTCGCCCAATCGAGAGGGAACGCACAGGACCGGAGCGGAGGCAGATCGACGGATCAGGTTGTGCGGCGGGTGGTGTGGGTGGCCGCGCACATTGGGCACCACGTCACCTCACCGACAATCCACCCGTTGGTGCGTGCAAAGTCGACCGCCTCGGCTTGTCCGGCGGCGGCCGCGTCGAAGGTGTGCCCGCACAGATCGCACCGCAGCGTCCATCCACGCCCGGTTTCGGATCGCACCAATGCATGAACGGTCATGTCATCGCTGCGATTTCGGCACTGTTCCGCCGGCATGCCCCTTCCACGCGGCCGCGGTGGCGCAGGAAAACGGCGTGGACGGGTTGCTCGCTTCGTTGATTCTCACGCAGACCATCACTGTGCGTCGGTGCCGGGGACGGACTCGGTGGTGGGCGGGGCGGGGTGGTCGTGCACCACGTGTTCCCACCAGGACTCGAGTGGGCTGGGTTCGGGCCACACGATCGGATCGGTGACCGGCGACACGCTCTCGACTGGACCGGTGCGGTCTTCGGTGGTGTCCGTCGGCGGGTCGGTCTCACGCATGCTCGTAGGCATCGTGGTGCGTCAGCTCGCGTGCGCGTGGCGGCGTGGGGGGAGTTGGGTGATCAGCTGTTCCCATTCGTCGAACCGGACGGCGTCGGACTGACGGCGGGGTGCGGGTCCGGCGGCGAGGTCGACCAAACTCCGCGCAGCACCGATCACGGTCAGGTGATGACGGCGGGAGACGTCGAGGAGTTCGTCGAACGCCTGGGCGTCGCTGCAGCCGCGGGCGGCGATCAGGATTCCCTTCGCGGTGGCGAGGAGTTCGCGGCCGTCCGGGCGCCGGCGGGGAATCAGGCGCGTCGGCGCGGGAACCGGGGTGAGCGGTGTTTCGGTGAGTTCCTCGATCATGTGCGGTGTTCCTTTGCTCTCGTGCATCGACCGGGATCCGCCGGTGTGCCGACCGAATCCCTGGGACAAGCGATGTGAGTCAGGTCACTCGATGCCTGACCAGTTCTAGCACACGCCCACACAAGCCCTCGACCCCAACATTTCCGATCCTCACACAAACTCCCAGGTAGAAGCGAGCATCCGAGCGGTGGCGCGGGCAGCGGTGGTGCGGTGGAACAGAACCGGTGAAACACTTTTGTGACCTGAACCACACATGAATGTGACATTGAGACACGGATATCGACGCGACCATCAGTTCCTGGGGAACGGGGAGGACACCACATGCTGTTGCCGATAGCGCCGAGCGACTCACTGTTTCTACTCGGCAAGTCCCGCGAGCAGCACGTCGGCGGCCTGGCGGCCCCACCCGGGGGATCGTCCGCGGCCGACGTACGAGCGCCGCTCGACGGCGCTGGTCGGCAATCAGGGGCGCGTCGTTCGAACAGCTGTTTGCCGGTGGGGTGCCGGGGTACCACTGGGGAACAGACATTCGAATCCTTACCGTCGAGAAAGGCACTCCCATGACTCGACCGGCCGCGTCACCGACGACGCGCTCACCCCTGCAACTCACCGCTCTGATCGTCGGGGCGGTGTTCCTCCTGGTCGGCATCCTCGGCTTCATCCCGGGAGTCACCACCGACTACGACATGCTCACCTTCGCCGGCCACCACTCCCAGGCCATGCTGCTGGGGGTGTTCGCGGTATCGATCCTGCACAACATCGTGCACCTGTTGTTCGGTGTGGCCGGTATCGCGATGTCCCGGCACGCCGACACCGCGAAACTGTTCCTCATCGGTGGGGGGATCATCTACCTCGTCCTGTGGATATACGGCCTGCTCATCGATCAGGCCAGTGATGTGAACTTCGTGCCCGTCAACACCGCGGACAACTGGCTGCACTTCGTGCTCGGTGTCGCGATGGTTGCGCTCGGGTTCCTGCTCTCCCGCACCACCGCGGCGACCGCGCCCCGAGCCGGGACACGCTAGATCCGGCGCCCGCGGACGATCGGCCGGCCGACGACGCAGGATGCCCCAGGCCGACCGATGAGCGGCTCAGGGACGGCGGACCACCTTCACTCCGCGACACAGGGCGGCTCCACGATCTGTAGGACCCGCGCAGCCGCACCCAGCTGCCGGGCAGGGCGAACTGGGCTGGTCCAGCGATTTACCCCACGGACGCCTGTTTACGTGGGTCGTCCGACTCCTTCACACGGCGGCACAAGTGTGACGGTTGCCGTTCTCCGTGAAGGGTATTTCGACTCGACATGGGCAGCTCGCGTGGACTGAAAGGTGACGTGCTACCCGCGCAGCCACCCACCAGGCACGGGCAGCCCATCAGGCAGATCGCCGACCGCGATGCCGGGGGCACCAGTACGCGGATCGTTTGCCCCTTCCGATTCACGGGTATCCGCTCGACCAGGCGAGGCCCTCATCCGCCCTCTACGTCGGAGATGTGCGGGACCCATTTTGCGGATCATGGGTGAGCGCAACCTGGGCGGGTGACCGACCAGGGCACCGGTTCTCGCCACCACCGAGGAAGGGACTGGTGCGCGATGGCGACCTGTGAAACCTGCGGCAACGAGTACGACAAAACCTTCACCGTCACCCGCGACGACCGCACCGCCGTGTTCGACAGCTTCGAATGCGCCGCCCAGGCCATGGCCCCACAATGCGGTCACTGCGGGTGCCGCATCCTCGGGCACGGGGTCGAGGCCCAGGGCCAGATATTCTGTTGTGCCCACTGTGCCCGCGAATCCGGCCACCCCGATCTCGCCGACCGCAGCGCGGGCTGACCGGAACGAGACAGACTGCCGTGACTAGGGACGTCGAGAAACGCTGGTACGACCCCACGACCTTCCGGCGGGCCGGGTGGTACGCGGGCGCGGTGATCGGCGCGGCACTGGCGATCATGGTGATCACCCTCGTCGCGACTGGAACCGACCGCCAGGACTGTGCGGACATGCAACCGGTGGCCTGCACCGATTCGGGTCACTACATCCTGGTATTCGTCCCCACCGGCATCCTGCTGCTCGGCGGCCTCGGCGCCTTCGTCATTGCCTACCGAACCTGGCGTAGCGGGGGCAGCTGGCCGATCTGGCACGGCGCCGGATGGATCCTACTGACCTTCATGCTCATCTACCTCGGCATGTCCGTGCGGGTTCTCGCTCCTTAGGACCCACAATCGACGACCGCAGCAGCGGTGATCGCGGACCACCGCGGCGCAGGATGCGCCCAGCAACGCAGCCGAGCGGGCTGACACCGCCGCTATTGACACCGGCGACGAGGCGGCGGATTGACCCTTGACGCGGGGTGATCAGTCCGTCGAACCCAGCCCGTACACCGCATAAGCTGCCCGGATGACCGGTTGCGCGACGTTGCGGACGCGGACCCCGCCCGGCGTCGTGCCTCGCTCGCATCCGGCATGCGCGTGCCCGTGCAGGGCGAGATCGAGCCGGAATTCGTCGATCGGCTCCCCGAGGAGATACGACCCGAGAAAGGGGTAGATCTCCGGCGGTTCACCGTGCAGGGTGTCGCTGATCGGTGAATAGTGCAGCAACGCCACCCGCACATCGGCCTGCAGCGAGGCCACCGCGGTGCGGAACCGGTCGGCGACCTCGACGGTATGTCCGGCGAAGTCCTTCATCTGCGGCTCGCCGAACACGCTCGCGCACTTGCCGGCGAACCCGCCGCCGAAGCCCTTGATGCCCGCGACACCGAGGACCTGGCCATCGATGTCGACGGTGACCGAGTCACCCTCGAGGACAGCCATACCCCGCGATCGGAGTACATCGGTGACCTCGGCGACGGCATTGCCGTGATAGTCGTGGTTGCCGAGCACCGCGATCACCGGGATCCCGAGGTCGGCGAATTCGTCAGCCACCACCCCCGCCTCGTCGGCGCCGCCGTGCCGGGTGAGATCGCCCGCCAGCAGCAGCACGTCCGCATGCGCCGGCACATTCTCCAACCCGGGGCGCAGGGTCCCACGCGAATCCACACCCAGGTGAACATCGCCGACCGCGGCCACCCGGATCACCGCAGGTCCTCCCACTCGGACTGTGGTTCCGCGGTGCTGACGACGTGGATGTCGTTGCACACGACCGCATCCGGGACCAGTTCGGTGACCACCGATGCGAGGTCCATCTTGCGTCGCAGGCTGGTGACCTCCCCGCTCAAGTACACCGTGTCGCCACGAATCGTCACGCGCACACCCAGTTCCGAGGTGCGTGGGTCCTCGGCGAAGGCACGCCGGATGTGCGCCACCAGGTATTGCGGCAGTTGTTGTTGCTCGGACATCACACCCCGGTCCTTTCTACTCGGGTCGTCGCGGGGAGGCGATCGCCAGATCGTCGAGAAGGCCGAGGAACGCCCGCGCGTACGGCGAGGCCTCGGTCTTGTCGCCGACCTGGGGCCAGTCGACCTGCTCACGCAGATCGCGGGCGATCTGGAGCATCGGGACGAAGTCGCAGCGGTGCGCGTCGAGGACGTTGAGCTTGTCGATCATCAGGTCGGTGGCGCTGACCACCGGCGCGAACGCGGAACCGACCCGCATCGGCGTGGCGCGGTCGAGAAATTCGTCGGTGATCTCGCGGCCCGAGGCGGCGAAGATGAGGTCGACGAGGATCTCGCCGTCGTAGACCTTGCTCAGCCAGTCCTCGGGAGGGTCCACCGCCCGCATCCCGGCCGCCTGCAACACCTGTGATGCCTGCTCCACGTCCCGCCTGCGGAGGAAGATGTCGACGTCGTGCTCCGATGGTGGTCCGCCCCGGGCATACACGGCGCAGCCGCCGGCCACGGCGAACCGGAGGCCGGCGTCGTCGAGGGTGTTCACCACCCGGGTGAGGGTCGGCAGCAGATCGTCCATCCGCAGTGGGGCGTCGCTGACGGGGAACAGCTCGGGTGGCGGCGGCCGATGCTGGGTTGGTCTGGTCATCGATACGAAATACCCGGTCCGGGGCGTGCCGAACCTGGACCGGGCACCGCGGGTTGCCGTCCGCCCCGCCGGGTATTCGGCTGCCGTGGGCAACGAGTCGGGAACAACCGATCCGCCATAACCGCTGCCGCGCGAACGAACGCAGAACACCTGGTCGGCGGATGCCGAACACGATGGAGCTGGGAGGACGCACCCCTACGATGCCGACGACAACGATCGAGGGACACCGACTGAACCTGACACACCTGAACAAGGTGCTGTATCCGGACACCGGAACGAGCAAGGGCGAGGTGATCGAGTACCTGAAAGAGATCGCGCCGGCCATGGTGCCGCATCTGACGCATCGGCCCGTGACGCGGAAACGGTGGCCGGACGGGGTGGATTCGGACTTCTTCTTCGAACGGCAGGCCCCGGCATCGATGCCCAAGTGGGTGCCCCGCCATACGGTTCGGCACAAGGATCGCGCCGTCGAGTATCCGCTGATCGACTCTGCGGCCGGGCTGGTCCTGATGGGGCAACTCGCCGCACTGGAACTGCACGTACCGCAATGGACCGTCATCGACGGAAAAGCGGGGCCGATCACCCGGCTGGTGTTCGCTCTCGATCCCGGCGACGGCGTCGGACTCGACGACTGCGCCCGTGTCGCATGGGCCGTGAAGGACCAACTCGCGTCGGCCGGATTACCGTCGTATCCGGTCACCAGCGGCAGCAAAGGCATTCACGTGTACGCCGAGCTGACGACCGACCTCGACAGTGACCCAGCCCAGTTCGCCCGGAAGGTCGCCAAGCGGCTGGCGAAGGACTGGCCGGAGTTGGTGACGGCGACCATGGCCAAGACCGAACGCACCGGCAAGGTGTTCGTCGACTGGAGTCAGAACAACCCGGCCAAGACCACGGTGGCACCGTACTCACTGCGCGGCCGCGCCGAGCCGACGGTCGCGGCGCCTAGGCAGTGGTCCGAACTCGAGAGCGACGGACTGCGCCACCTGCGATTCGACGAGGTGCTGAAGAGGTTCCGCGACGAGGGTGACCTGCTGTCGGACTCGCTGGACTCCCTGCGCACCTACCGATCCAAACGGCGTCCCGGCAAGACTCCCGAACCGATCCCCGACCCCGACACGTCGACGCCCGACGAATCGATGCCCGACGAAGAACTGAGCTTCGTCGTCCAGGAACATCACGCCACCACCCTGCACTGGGACTTCAGGCTCGAGCGCGACGGTGTTCTCGTGTCCTGGGCGGTACCGAAGGGTGTCCCCATCAGATCGGGACCCAATCGTCTCGCCGTGCAGACCGAGGACCATCCGCTCGATTACCGCACGTTCTCCGGGACCATCCCCGAAGACCAGTACGGCGGTGGCCGGGTGGAGATCTTCGATTCCGGAACCTACCTTCCCATCAAGTGGGAGTCCGAGAAGGTGGTGTTCGAGCTGCGCGGCGAGCGGATTCGCGGGCAGTACGCACTCATTCACACCAAGGCCGACCAGTGGTTACTGCACAAGATCAAGAAAGGTAATGAGCGGCCGGTTCCGTCGACGGGCCAGGGCACCGGGTCGGAGACAGTCTCGGAGCAGACCGCCATGCCGGACGATCTGAAGCCGATGCTCGCCACCCTCGGCTCGACCGAGGACCTTTCGTCCATGCCCGGCGGCGAGTGGTCCTTCGAAGGCAAGTGGGATGGGGTACGCGCCGTCGCCGAAGTGCGCGAGGGCACGCTCCGGCTCCGCAGTCGTTCCGGCCGGGACCTGACACCCACCTACCCCGACCTGGCGTGGATCGGGCCGGCGCTCGGACACCACGTCACTGTCCTGGACGGCGAGATCGTCACCCGCGGCCCAGGCGACGTCACCAGCTTCGCGGCGCTGCAGAACCGCATCGGTCTGCGGCGCACCGCCGACATCGAACGCGCAGCGAAGAAGTATCCCGCCGAGTTGTTCCTGTTCGACATCGTGTTTCTCGACGGAACGTCGTTGCTGAACAAGACATACGTAGATCGGCGGCGGGTACTGGAGGAGCTGGCCGCAGCGTGCGAGGACCTCACCGTGCCCACCCTCCTGGACGGCGACGCCGCCGAGGCGTTGGACGAGAGCCGGCGCCGCGGGTGGGAGGGGATCGTCGCCAAACGACTCGACTCCCCCTACCTGCCCGGTCAACGCGGACGCGCCTGGATCAAGGTCAAGAACCAGCGCACCCAGGAAGTGATCATCGGCGGCTACCGCCCCGGGAAAGGCTCCCGCGCCGGCACCTTCGGCTCCCTGCTCCTGGGAGTCCCCGACGACGATGGCGGGTTGCGTTACATCGGCCGGGTCGGCACCGGATTCACCGAAGCAATGCTCGAGACCCTGCGCGGGAAGCTGCAGCGCTCGTCCCGCAAGACCAGCCCCTTCTCCGGCGACCTGAAACCCGCCGAACGCAAGGACGCAGCGTGGGTGAGCCCGCGCCTTGTCGGCGAAATCAGCTTCACTGAGTGGACCACGGCGGGACTGGTCAGACACCCCGCCTGGCGGGGCCTGCGACCGGACAAGTCAGCCGACGAGGTCCGGATCGAATAGATCACCCCCAGGGTCGGCACGACAACTCCTCCCTCCCGGGAGAAGCCCGTCACGAACCCCGAGGGTCGCACTGTGTCCCTCCCGTGCGTCAGTCGAACACACCCGCAACGTCGAGTACCAGCATGATCGCAATGGCCAGATCGACGACGGCGCTCACGGCCACCGCCACACGAACACCTTCACCACGCCATCCCCGCCCGCACGTCCGGCGTCGCCGCTACCGGCGGGTCGAGCAGCACGAGAAATCAAGAACCACATCGAAACGATGTTCTGAGGAGGACGCGCGAGTCAATTGCCTGCCGAGCAGAGTACCGCTGGCGCTCATCAGTTCTCGCTACGCACTTCGTCGCGAAGATCCGAGTCCAAGGAGACCCGCACCAGCGCGGCCGCCAGTTCGGCAACCCGCCCCTGCGGGACGAGATCGGACAATGCGTCGGGATCGTCCGGTAGACCCAGCTCACGGGCTGATTCGCGCGCACGCTTATCGAAATACGGGCGTACCCACGGCCACACATCCTGCACTTCTCGGAGAAAGATGTCGGCACCCACCGGACCGACCCCGTCGAACTCGGTGAGTAATCGGACTGCACCGGAGGTGTCCTGATCGCACGCGCGGGCCAACCGACGCAGGTCGCCGCCGTACACGTCGTCGACACGGACCGCTGCGGCGTGCAGTCGGGTAGCGGTGCTCTCGTCGTAGCGAACATAATTTCCTCTGCCGAGCGCGGAAATAATGGTGCGCCGGTCCGCAGCACGCATCGCACGGGGGCTGCGCAGGTGGGCTCGGAACAATTCCCTGGCCGCGCCCACCGCGATCTCGGAGGAGATCCGCGCGCTCAGCAACAGTGACAACGTGAGCAGCTGAAAAAGCGGCGTCGGGGTGTCTTTCAAGGTCATATGCGATGCAGACGCGTACGTCGGACCAGCCTTGTCGAGCAGGACGCGTGCGGTCGCGGCTGCACCTGTTTCCGGTCGCCCACGACTGGGCTGCTTCGTGGTCACGTCGCCTCCGACCAGTTGTGCGCGATCTTCTCCACTCCGTCGACGGCGTCGCGAACCGTGTTGCACCTACCGATCATCGCACCGAGCCCGCCGACCCGAGGGGACGAATCCACTCGATTACCTGGCAACACCCATGTAATAGGCTGCCGCCTAGCAGATTTTACGAACTCAACACTGCGCATTCCAGTTCCTGCCGTCAGAAGTTCTCATCGATGCAGGCCGGGTGATCCCGGTCGTGGAAACCGCTGGTGAAATCGAACCCGAGCGCGGTGACCACCACGTCGCGAGAACGACAACTCTGCGTCCACCCCTCCAGTGTGGTCGGCCACGGAGCAGGAATCCACCCCTTGTCGGGGTTGTCATGGGCGCATTCAGCTTCGAGCGATCACCATGAGACAGCCGCACCCGTGCCACCTGCTGGGGTGTTGAGGTTCACCCCTGTTGCGGGTCAATCGGTGCCGGAAGATGTTCGGCCGCATCCTTATCGGTAGCTCACCCACGGCGGCGTGAACACCGTGGCGGTGCTGTTTGGGGTGCCGGGGAGCCGCGCTCTCCCATCCGCCAGGGTCTGACTGGTTACCTCACCGCATTGACGACGGAAGGGGTCGGCGAGCAGGATTTTTTCTATGAACCCCACCGAAGAAGCCCGCCAGATCTCGCAGGTTCTGGCACGGTTGAGCACGCGGTTCTCGGACGTGTCGCCGCAGGCGGTCGAGACCGCCGTGGAGGATGCGGTCGCACAGTATGCGGGATCCCCGATTCGGGATCTCGTGCCCTTGCTCGTCGAACGCACGGCGGCCATGCAACTCGCAGCGCCGATGAAGACATGACCTCTCGACACCGCCCGTAGCCGACCGGCGTGGTGCAGTCCGAGACAAGCTCCGACGTGTGCCTTCGGCTACCGGTCGAGAACACACGAATCGTGCGGGCGACCCATCGGTGGCGTCGAGGACCTTCATCGCGGCGTCGACGCCGCGCGCGGGTAACCGATGACGGGCGGGTCGAGACTCTCCCCGGGCGCCACCGCAGAAATACCTGGGGTAGGGGGTGAGTTCGGCGGCGATCCGTCCCGCCGCGCGGCTGGCGTCGACGACCTCGGCCGGGCCGACGAACACCTCCCGCGAGAACAGCACCAACTCGAGCTGCAGCTGTTCGGAACTTGGCGACGAGATCGGTGGTGGATCGACGAGGCCGCCGTCGCAGCCAGGTGCTCGACGGCGGTGACCAGCACGTCGGTGGTGACGTCAGCGCGGATTGTCGGGAGCATATCTGATGGCCGGCACCTCGCGGGCCCGGCGCCGCCGAGACGCCCGCGCGGCGAGGATGCCGCCGATCAGCAACACCATGGTGACAGCCGCGGCGATCACCGCCCACCCCGCGAACCCACCGCCGAGCGCCGTGATGAACAGTGCCGCCCCGATGAGGGCCGCCATCAGCAACACGACGGCGATCCAGTTCTCCGCTACCCGGGCCCAGTGACCGTCTCGAATAGGTTTTCCTGCCGCACCGTGGTTTTCAGTCATCACCTTCTGCCTTTCTGTCGGAAACCGAGGTGTGCGTGGGGTTCACGTGTCGACGATCATCGGTAGGCCTCAGCCTGGACCGGGATACCCACAGTTGTTGCTTCGGTAGTGAGGCTCATGTCCGCACGGGTACCCGAGGCCCCCGACGCCCACACCGACGTCGGGGGTCAGCCCTGATATTGCCGCGTCAGCCGACACGCGCGGCGACCATCACCTCGATTCCTATGCTCACCGCACCGGCTGCCGATCTCGGCGTACTGCGATTACCACCGTGTGTGCGGGGTTGGCGCCCACCATGACTACGGACGGATCGAAGGTCCGTGGTAGTCGGAGCCACCGGCAACGTGGGGACCAGTCTCGTCGATGCGATCAGCGCCGAACCATCGGTCGATACGGTCGTCGGTGTCGCTTGACGGGCGATGTCGTGGCGTTGCCCGCGGACCACGATAGTCGCGACCGACGACCTCCACGAGGTGATCCGGGGGCGCCGACGTTCTCGTGCATCTGGCGTGGCTGTTCCAGCCCACCCACCGGCCGGAGGCGACTTGGCGCAACAAGGTCCTCGGCGCGATCCGGGTCTTCGAGACGTCGCCGACGAGGCTGTCCCCGCGCTGGTCTACGCATACGCGGTCGCCGCCTACTCGCCGGGACCATCAGCGCACCCGGTGGACGAGCATTGGCCGACGCACGGATGGTGCGGTGCCGCCTACCCGCGCGAGAAGACATATCCGGAGCGGTGACTCGACGCCTAAGAAGTTCACGATCCCCACCTCTGCATCGTCCGGTTGCGTCCGGGCTTCATCTTCAAGCGGGAATCGGCGACCGCGCGGCGCCGACTGTTTCTCGGCCCGCTGCTGCCGCGCCGACTCATGCGGCCCGGCCTCCTCCCGTGGTTCCGGCGCTCACGGATCTGCGACTGCAGGTGCTGCATACCGAGGATGCGGTCTCCGCCTACGTGGCCGCGATCCGCGGTGCCGTGCACCGCCCGATCAACCTGGCCGCCGACCCCCAGCACTCACCGCAGGACGCTCTCGCCAAATTTCTCACCGGCCTACGCGACGGGCCGGTCCACCCCACCGCTGCTCCGCGACACCCTCCGTAGCCGGTCCGCGAATTCGCCGCCGGCCTCGGACAACGCGCCGGATCCGCCCCGGATGTGCCCGGTACGCAGATCGCCACACCGAGAACCGGTGACGGCACGATTCCCACCGGCACCGCGTGTCCGACGCCCCACGGCCCGGGGACCCTGTACCCCGCACCGCCCACCAACCTCGCCCGGGTTGTTGTGCTCCCCTGCGCTACCCCACCGGACCGAGACCTCGCCGGATCCGAGGACGGGTTGGTCGGCGCTGGAAAACCAATACCGCACCGAACAGCTACGCCGATCGGGATGCCGAGTCCGCGCGGAGCCGCAGCAACCGCGTCGCCGTGAACAAGGCAGATGGGTGATTTCGTGGGGGCACGGCCCGCGCGGAGAAGGGCGGCCCGAGTATGGTCGGCAGCACTGGTCAGACAGCGACCACGCGGATGCGTCGGAGGGTTCCGTCGGCGGCATCGGGGATGTCCATCCCGGCGTCCACCCCGCTGCGCAGATAGTCGATGACCGGCTGGTCGAGCCGCTCGCCGGGCACAACGGCGGGAAGGCCCGGCGGGTACGGGGTGAGTGGTTCGGCCGCGATCCGCCCGGCGGCCTTGTCCGCGTCGACCATCTCCGCGGGCCCGAAGAACGCATCCCGCGGCGACATCACCGACTCGAGCTGCAACTCATCGGGCCTCGGCAACGAAATCGGCGGCGGTGGATCGAACGAAGCCGCTGCCTGCGCCAGGTCGTCGAGCGCGGTGACCAACCGGTCGGTGGTGGTGTCGTCGTCGGCCATCGACAGGGTCGCCGCGATGCGGCGGTGATCGTGCATGCCGACGTCGAGGTGGCAGTGCTCCCGCATCCAGTCGGTGCACTGGAACCCGGACACACCGAGGTCGCTGACATCGATGAGGATCTGCAAGCGGTCGAGATCGTGCGAGGCCTGCTCCCCGAGGAGCCGGTCTTCGAGCACGGTCAGCCCGTCGATGCCTGCAATCCGTTCCCGGGTGCGGCCGGCGCGTGCGAGAGCGCTGCCGAGCAGTTCCCCGCCGTGCTCGACCATCTGCCGCCGCCACCCATCGATGGCCGCATACAACATCACGTTCGGGCTGGTGGTCGTCAACAGGTCCGCACACTGCGACAAGTGCGTGCCGTCGACCAGGTCACCCTGCAGGTGGTAGACCGATCCTTGCTCGAAACCGGCACCCATCTTGTGGATGCTGACGACGCAAATGTCGGCGCCGGCGTCCATCGCCCAGGTCGGCAGGTCGTCGTGGAAGGGCAGATGCGCACCCCAGGCCTCGTCGACGATGAGGGGTTTATCTCGCTGGTGGCACACCTGCGCGATGGCGGCGATGTCGGCGCAGGTGCCGTACGGGCTCGGACTGACGATCAGTGCACCGGCCGCGTCGGGATGCTTCTCCCACATGGCCCGTACCTGGTCCGGGGACGGAGGATGAGAAAAGTGCATGTCCTCGTCCCAGCGGGGGGTGATCCATCGGGGCGTCACACCACTGAAGATCAGTCCGGCGACGATGGATTTGTGCGAGTCGCGGGAGACGAGTAGGCCGCCGGGATCATTGCCGGCGACGGCCATCATCGCCGCCTTCACCGACAGCGAGCTACCGCAGGTCGAGAAGAAGGCCCGTTCGGCCCGGACCGCATCGGCCATCAGGTGTTCGGCCTGGGACAGGTAGCCGTTCCTCGATTTCCGGTCGTCCAGGCCGCCGGAGGCGAGCACGTCCGCCCGGAACGGATCGGTCCCGAGAACGTTTTTTACCCGCTCGTCCGCGCCGCGGCCCTGACGATGCCCGGGCGGGGAGAATCCGTAGCGGTCGAGCTTGTGGTACTGCTCCAACGCATCCAACAACGGCGCCTGCGACTGGTCCATACCCGACGGTGTACCCGCACTCGTTTCGCCCTGAACCCTCGACGCCGGCGGCCCGTACACCGTTCTCCCAGCCTCGCTCGCCGTCGGCCGTACGACAAAGCAGAGCAGATCACCCGACCCCTGAGCCCGGGATGAGGCCGTGATCGGGTCAGCCGAGCACGCTGGCCGCCGGTTTCGTCGCGAGGGATCCGGGGATACCTTGTGAATGAGCGTTGCAGCAACGGAATCGGTTCCCGACCTCAGCGTGGGGGTCGAGGAGGAATTCTTCCTCGTCGACCCATCCGGGCACCTGTCCACTGCGGGATCCGACGTGGTCGCGGAGGCCGGCCACGACATTCACGGGCTCCAGCGCGAGCTCACCCGCTGCCAGATCGAGACGGCGACGGGCGTGTGCCACACCGGGGAGGAACTGCACGAGGAGTTGCGCAGCCTGCGACGCCGACTAGCGAAGGCGGCCGCGGGCCGCGACCTGTTGCTGCTGCCCAGCGGGACGTCCCTGAGCGCTGAGGGGCTGCCCCCGGTGATCACCCCGAGCCCGCGGTACGAGGAGATGGCCCGCCGCTTCGGGTCGATCGTGGACACGGTGACCACATGCGGCTGCCACGTGCACGTCGGGATCCCGAACCGGGATATCGGTGTGCAGGTGAGCAATCGGCTGCGCAGCTGGCTGCCGGTGCTGCTCGCTCTCGCCGCGAACTCGCCGTTCCACAGTGGGCACGACACCGGCTATCAGAGTTGGCGGCACATCATGTGGTCGCGGTGGCCGTCGGTGGGACCGCCGCCGCATTTCGATTCCGCGGACGAGTACGAGTCGATCGTCGGCGCCATGATCGGAACGGGTGCCGCCATGGACCGGGGAATGATCTACTGGCACGTCCGGCTCTCCGACAAGCAGCCGACCATCGAGGTCAGGATTGCGGACGTCGCCATGACCGCGGCGCACGCGGCGCTATACGCGGTAATGGTGAAGGGCCTGGTCGGGTGGGCGCTGCGGTCGATCAGGGACGGCGACACCGTGCCGTGGCTGCGTGCCGAGTTGCTGCGGGCGCAGTTGTGGCGTGCCGCGCGGGACGGACTCGACGGCGAATGCACCAGCCCGGCGACCGATCTTTCCCTGCCCATCCGCAGGCACCTGGAACTGCTGAACGAGTGCGTGGCCCCGGGACTCGGCGCGAGCGACCGGCAGTTTCTCGAGTCGGGGCTCGACACGGTAATGAGGGAGGGAACGGGTGCCGAGAAGCAACGCGCCGAATTCGCACGCGCGGGCACGCTGGCGGCGGTCGTCGACCTCCTGACGAACGGAGCGGTCAGCTGACCTGGGGTGGCGAGGTCGGCACGGTGATGGCGCTTTTGTCAGATGGCGGTCGAGAATATGGAGTGGAGGCCCGATGACGATCGTCGAGTGCGCCGGAACGGGCCGAGCGCGTGGGCGTGCCCACGGTGAGCAGGCCCGCGAGTTGATCCACACCACCCTGGCTCGGTGGCGCGACGGGACGAACGCCCACAGTCGTTCGCACCTGGCGGCGACGGGACTGCGCGCCGCGGTCGAGGCCGCCGTACCCGACTTGGCCGAGGAGATGCGCGGTATCGCCGATGCAGCGGGCGTCCCGTTCGCGGAGATCCTCGCGTACAACTTCATGGACGAACAGTGGTGGGTGCACCGGGAACATCTCGAACTCGGCTGCAGTGTCCTCGGACGAGCCGACACCGATGGTGTGTTCCTCGCCCAGAACATGGACCTGCCGGATTTCATGGACGGCTCCCAGATCGTTCTGCGCGTCCGCCCGGAGGCGGGGCCGGAAGCACTCGTGCTGACTTCGGCGGGAATGATCGGGTTGACCGGGATCAACGCAGCCGGGATCGCGGTATGCGTGAACGCGCTCGGCATGCTCCGCCACAACCCCGCCGGTCTGCCAGTGGCTGCCGCGATCCGCGGCGCGCTCACCCGCACCTCGCGCACGGAGGCAGTGGACTTTCTGCACCATATCTCGCACGCGAGCGGTCAACACTACGCGGTGGCGGATGCGCACGGCTTCCACGGTGTCGAATGTTCCTCTTCCGCAGTCATCGTCAGTTGCCTCCCCGGGTCACCGGTGTTGCTCCACACCAACCACCCGTTGGCGAACAACGATATCAACCCCGACGCCGAACAGGAATTACAGAGGCAGGGACGGATCGCCGATTCCCGAGTTCGCCTCGACTTCCTCGAAACAAGCGTGAGGTCCGTCCGTGACGGCGCCGCCGCCGAGCGCCTTCTCGGCGACCGCACCGCACCCCTGTGCGTCACACCCGGGCACCACCGCCGAACGCAAACATTCGGGGCAGTCGCCTTCGAGTTCGGTACCACCGCACCGACCGCGCGCTTCTGCCTCGGCCTACCGAACCACCGACCCTGGATCGAACCGGGATGGACAACGCCACATCAGAGGCACTGACGAACATCGATACCGGCCTCCTGCTGGGGCGCTCACCGGATAGCGATCCGTCCTCCCGCGTTCCGAACAGCTTGTCGCGCAATCTCCCCGAGACTATCTGCGTTCGATCACGTGTTGCGCGAGGACGCTGACCGGGGTGTTCGTCTCCTGGGACAGTCTGGTGAGCATGTCGAAGGCACGAATGGCATCAACATCGAACCGCTCCATGAGCATCCCCTTGGCCTGCCCGATGACATCGCGCGAGACCACCGCCGACCGCAGCTGCTCCTCTGTTCGTGCCGCCATCAGCGCCAGGGCCGCATGGGCTGCGAGGGACTCGACCGTCGCTTCCTCCTCCGGACCGAACGCGTGCGGTTCGAAGCCGAACAGATTGAGCGCCCCCATCTTCCCTTCGGACGTATACAGCTGCACGGAGATCGAACTGAGCAGACCGAGCCCGACCGCAGCCTGCGCAAACTGAGGCCACCGCGGCTCGGAGCGGAAATCATCGCTGCGCACCACAAGATTGCTGATCGCCGCCGCCACACACGGCCCCTCTCCGAGCCGCTCCTGGATGTGGTCGAGCTCGGGAAGCAGGTCCGACGTCGGCGCCACCGTCTCGAACCGCTTGCCACCGCCCGACACCAGCAAAATACCCGCGCACGCCTCACCCGGCATCAACTCGACCACGGTCGCAGTGACCGCTCGCAGGCGCTCGTCGAGACTCCGCGGGGCGGAGAGACTACGGGCGATATCAGCCATGCTCCGACCGATATTCTTGTCGCCGGAATCGCTCATCACCGCTCCTTACCTTTGTCAACTCCAGGGACCCACCCTATGCCCACCACCTCCGTCGCCGGCAACGAACTGCGCTTCACACACCGACGACCCCCTACGCCTACCTGCGCCGAGACACGTCCCCGCCGGGGCAGTCGCGGGAAGCACTCACGAATCCGAAACCCGATCGATCGACCCCGCCAGCACAGTCGAACATCCGTTCGCACGCGCTCACCGCGCCCGCGCGGACCGGCACGAACATCGAGCTGCGGAGCCACACATCGCTCTCGGCGTTCGACGTGACGGCGGTACAGTGGGCGCGCCGGCGGTCTGGGGTTCGCGGTCACCGTGCTCGTGCACTGCGTCGAGACCGCCACCGGCCTGCCGCGGCATCTCCCTGCCGCCGAACCGAACGAGTGGACGCGGGCGATCTTCGCTGACGTCGAATCCACACGGGGGTGATTCCTCGGCGCCGTTGACCCGGACACCGGCGAGCACCGGGACGGGCAGCTGACCTGCCTTCTACCTCGACACCGACCGGCAAGCGATCCAAGCACCCTCTACCGGATAGGCACCGGTGAGGGTGATCCCGAGCTTCGAATCGTCACCACCGTCCGGCCGAACCACTTCCGACACCAGATGCGTCATCTACGCGGCAGCAATGTCGGGCGGGTCGGGGAGGTCGACATCGAGAACGAAATCCAGCCAGATCAGGGCGTCCGCCAGGATTTCCGCGCGCAAGGCGATGTCGAATTGTTCGGCGGCAGTGAGCGACCGCTCCCCCGCCACCACATCCTCGGCAAGGAACGCCGATACCGTGCGCAGCACCCACCGCTCCGACTTCGGCAGAGCCTCACCGTCGACGTACCGACCATCGGCGAAGCGGACGTCAAGGATCAACGTCTCCTCCGGCCCCGCGGCACCCAGCCGCGCGATGATGACGCCGACGGTGGCGTCGACGACCCACGCGAGCACATCGCTGTATGCCGGCCGTCCGCCGCGCGGGTGCAGTTCGGTGCATACCCGGGAGATTTCGCGTGAGAACCGGGCGGCGTCCCGGTCACCGACGAGTTGCAATAGCCGACCACCGAGGGCCGTGACCGGCGAGCTGGTGGGGTTGCCTGCGTTCGATCCCATACCAGAGAGTGCCCAGCCCCGTGCCCCATCACGCAGACCGGCCGGTACGTACAGGCCTCGAACAGCGGGAGGCGCGTCTTCGTGGCGCCGCACCGAGTACCCACACGGTGAAGACGTCGACCGGATAGCGGTCCCGAGCCCGCGCCGGTCGCTTACATCTGCACACACCGGACCACACGGACCCGACCTCACTTCATGCGATGCCGGGTTGTTCCGGCGCTCCCTCGGTCGGGCCGCCGGCCCGGATGAAGAAGGACACGCGTCCGTTGGTCTCGAGCACCGCGAGCTCGATCTCGTCGAACCGCCGGATACCCTTCTGCCGGGCATCCGCCATCAGGTCGTCCAGCGACATCCGTTC
>NZ_JBHUSF010000036.1:0-42738 GCF_042673295.1 Rhodococcus sp. NPDC057014 | reverse complement strand
CCGACCCGCTGACCGCCGATCTGTCCGGCGTGATCGGCGGTCCGGTCGGACGGCACGCGGTCGTCGGACGCAGTCGGTTCTTCACGCCGATGCGCGCCATCCTGTTGCTGGCGATCGTGTTTCTCGCGCTCGGCTGGTTCGCGAAGGCGCCGTGCATCCAGCAGGCTCCCGTCGGTGAGAACGGTGCGCTCGGGCTCGACTGGAGCGGCAGCAGGCAGTACGTCGCGATGTGTTACTCGGACACGGTGCCGCTGTACGGGGCGGAACGGTTGAACGAGGGCGCGTTCCCCTACAAGAAGTGGTGGGAAGAGACCGCAGGCAACGGCCAGATCCAGCGCCGCTACATGGAATACCCGGTGATCTCCGGGCTCTACCAGTACGGCGCGATGACGATCGCGAAGTCGTGGGATGCGGTGCACTGGCTGCCCGGTGCCTTGCAGGTCGCGATCTATTTCAACGTCGTCGCACTCGGTCTGGCGCTGGCCTGGCTGGTCACCGTCTGGGCGAGTGCGCTGCTGGCCGGACGCCGGATCTGGGACGCCGCGCTGATCGCCGCGTCCCCACTCGTGATCGTGCACGCGTTCACGAATTTCGATCCCCTCGCAACGGCTTTCGCCGCGGGCGGGCTGCTGGCGTGGTCACGGAAACGGCCGGTGCTCGCCGGGATCCTGCTCGGTCTCGGCGGTGCCGCCAAGCTGTATCCGCTGCTGCTCCTCGGACCCCTGCTGGTGCTGTGCCTGCGCACGGGCCGGGTGCGGGACTGGTCGGTGACGGCACTGACCGGGGTCGGAGCGTGGATCGCGGTGAATCTGCCGATCGCCGTGCTGTTCCCGCGCGGCTGGGCCGAGTTCTTCCGGCTCAATTCCGAACGCGGCGCCGACCCCGACTCCGTCTACAACGTCATCTCCTCGTTCACGGGCTGGACCGGATTCGACGGCATCCTGGCGGCCGGTCAGGCGCCCACCGTGCTCAATGCGGTGTCGTTCCTGCTGTTCGCGCTCGTGTGCGTCGGGATCGGGTACGTCGCGCTGACGGCGCCGAGACGGCCGCGGCTCACCCAACTGTGCTTCCTGCTGGTCGCGGGTTTCCTCCTCACCAACAAGGTGTGGAGCCCGCAGTATTCGCTGTGGCTCGTACCGCTGGCCGTGCTCGCGTTCCCGCACCGGCGGATCCTGCTGGCGTGGATGACGATCGACGCACTCGTGTGGGTGCCGCGCATGTTCTACTACCTCGGCGTGGCCGACAAGGGGCTCCCCGAGCAGTGGTTCACCGCCGCGGTGGTGGTCCGCGACGTCGCGGTCGTGATCATCTGCGCCCTGATCCTCCGCCAGATCTACCGGCCCGGCAAGGACCTCGTGCGGTACGGCTTCATCGACGATCCGGCGGGCGGGGTGCTCGACCAGGCGCCCGATGCGCAGCCGCGGTGGCTGCCTGCCTGGCTGTGCCCGCGGCCACCGGTAGAAGCGGCTCCCGCGCACGGTGTTTCGCCAGGCTAGGGCTTGGACAACACCACCGCCGCCCCGACCGCGAACACGGCGATCGAGGCGCCGAGGGCGATCGCGCGGATCGACCACTGGCGGGCGTCGGCGGCGGCGCGCACCGACAGGTCGTACTCGCCGCGCTCCCACAGCCGGTGGACGGTGAGCGCACGCAGAAGAGCGACGATGCCGAACGGCACGAAAACGACAATCGCAAGAACGGCGAGCGGCAGACTGCTGGCCGGCGGCGGTGCCAGCGGCCCGCGGTAGTCCGCCCCGGTGTCCTGCTGCTGCGACGTCATGCGTTGCCTCCCCGTGGTGGTGCCCACGCACCGTGGGCGACGACGTGGAGTATAGACCGTCGAGATCCCCGACTGTGCAGTACCTTTCGCGTGGCCGGCGGTTACGGTCCGGCTACCGGCCGGTCTCCACGGCGGGCGGATGTGCGCGGGCCGCGACCCACGCCGCCACCTGGGTGCGGGAGCTGACGGCCAGCTTGTCGAAGATGTGCTCGACGTGCCCGTCGACGGTGCGCCGCGAGATCACCAGCCCCTCGGCTATCTGCCGATTACTGAGCCCCTGCGCGAGCAGTTCGGCGATCTCCTGTTCCCGTTTCGTCAGCGGCGACGCCTCGGCGACGGGCGCCGCCGCGTCCTCGGTCCGGGTGCCGAGCGCGAGATCGACCGCCTGCTCGATGGTGAGCCGGACCGCGGGCGTTGCGAGTTGGGCGAATGCGCCGGGCCCCACCATGCGGGCGGCGTCCCGCTCGGACGACTGCGAGTCGTCGGTGATCTGCGGGCCGAACGCCGAGACGGACGTGCCGAGCCGATGCCACACCCCCTTCGCGGCGCCGCACAGTGTCGCCGCCGCGTTCGCGTCGCCGCTCGACGTCGCCACCCAGGACAGCACCTCGATCGACAGGGCCGTGCAGATCTTGTCCTTGAAGTCGCGTTGGATCCGCAGCGCCTGGCGGGCGGCGTCGACGGCGTCGTCGGCACGGCCCAGGTGGAAGTAGGCGACGCTCGAAACCCAGAGGGCGTACGCCTTGTTCCACTTCTCGCCGTGCCGGTCCGCCACCGCGATCACGTCGCGGCACGTCTCCAGCGCGTCGTCGAGGCGGCCGTCGTAGGTCTGCGCCATGCCCAGTTCGAATGACGCCGTCAGAGCCGAGGCCGTGTCGCCGACGGCGCGGTGCACGACGATCGCGTCGCGGAACAACACGATCGCGTCGGCGGGGCGGCCGGAGAACACCGCGTGGATCCCCGCCCAGTGATCGGCGTGCGCGCGCAGTCGCTCGTCGCCGAGCGCCGTCGCGATCGCGATGCATTCGTCGAGGTGTTCCCGCGCGGCGTCGCGGTCGCCCTGGATCAGCGCGGTCCACGCGGTCACCCACAGCACGTCGCCCCGCTCCCGGGTCGGTTCGGTGAGCCGCTGCAGGATCCGTTCGAGCCGGATCCGCCCGTCGGACAGGTTGCCGCCGGCGATCCAGTGATACCGCAGGGCGACGGCCAGTTCGGCGGCCGCGGCTCGCTGCGAGTCGTCCTGCAGGGCCCAATCCAGGGCGGCGACGAGGTTGGGGTGGTCGATCCGCAGTTCCGCGAGTGTCTCGGATTGTCCTGGCCCGCACCAGTCGAGCGACGACCGGCGGGCGCGTTCCGAATAGTGCTCGAGATGTCGCCGGTACAGCTCGTCGCGTTCCCCGCCGAGGTCGAGAAGCTCGTGCCCGTACTCGCGGACCGTCATCAGCTGCGAATAGCGGAGCCTCTCGGTCGAACGGTCCACGGTGACAAGGCATTTTCCGACCAGCCGGTCGAGGACGTCGATGACCGGCGAGTCCGACAGCTCACCGAACCCGGTGATCGCTTCCGCGGCTTCGAGATCGAAGCTGCCGGGGAACACGGCGAGGCGCGACCACAGTCGCCGCTCGGTGTCGGAGCACAGTTCGTAACTCCAGTCGATGAGGGCGCGCAGCGTCTGCTGGCGGGGCATCGCCGCACGGTCGCCCCCGGTGAGGAGCGCGAATCGCTGGTCGAGACGTTCGACGAGTTGCGATGCGGACAGCGACCGCAGCCGGGCGGCGGCGAGTTCGATGGCGAGCGGAATCCCGTCGAGCTGGTTGCACAACTGGGCGACGGCGGGCGCGTTCGCATCGGTGAGGCGGAAGTCGGCGACGACGCCCTGCGCCCGCTCGACGAGCAGCGACACCGATTCGAACGGGGCGATGTCCGCGGCGCGGCAGTCCTCGACGTCACCCGGGGTGCTCAGCGGCGGAAGCACGTACGTGAATTCACCGGCGATCCCGAGCGGTTCGCGACTCGTGGTGAGCACCCGGACCTCCGGCGCGGCGGCCAGGACGGTGCCGGCGAATTCGCCGGCGGCGGACAGCAGATGCTCGCAGTTGTCGAGGACGATCAGCAGGTGCCGCGACTGCAGGTGGTCGGTCACCTTGTCCATCACCGCGCGGCTGGACTGATCGGTGACGCCGAGAGCGGCCGCGGCGGCGGAAGGCAGCGCGCCGGGGTCGCGGACCGGGGCGAGGTCGATCCACCGGACGGAGTCGCGGAAGGCACGCGCGGAGCGGACCGCGAGTTCCTCGGCCAGTCGTGTCTTGCCCACACCGCCCGCACCGAGCAGCGACACGAGGCGGGACTGCTGCAGGCGGGCGCGGGCTTCCTCGATCTCGCGGCGCCGGCCGATGAAGCTGGTCATCGACCTGGTGAGTTCTCTCGAGCGAGTCAGTGGATGTCTCCCGTGTCCGGTCGGCCAGGTGTGGCACGAACCTACCTCCACCTGCTGTGACGGACAACACAGGTAATCAAGGGGGTGTTTCACCCCGCGTGGGGGTGATGTGACGTGGGTCATCGTCGTTGGCATACCCGGTTGCCTGCTCGACTCCAGCCGGAACCCACCGTTCACGAGGAGCTCACCGCCATGTCAAAGACCAATTCTTCCGCCGACGTCGATGTCGTCGTCGTGGGTGCCGGGTTCGCCGGCCTCTACGCGCTCCGCAAGCTGCGCGACACGATGAAGCTGTCGACGCGGGTGTTCGAGGCCGGCTCGGACGTGGGCGGCACCTGGTTCTGGAATCGGTACCCCGGCGCCCGCTGCGACATCGAGAGCGTCCACTACTCGTACTCGTTCGACGAGGACCTGCAGCAGGACTGGCAGTGGAGTGAGAAGTTCGCCGGGCAACCGGAGATCCTCCGCTACCTCGAACACGTCGCCGACCGCTTCGACCTGCGCAAGGACATCACGTTCGGCACCCGGGTGATCGGCGTGCACTGGGACGACGAGGACTCGGTGTGGACGGTCCGCACCGACGACGGCGCCGTCGTCCGCAGCCGGTACTTCATCTCCGGGGCGGGCAACCTGTCGGTGCCGAAGACGCCGGAGTTCGGCGGCATCGAGAACTTCCGCGGGGAGGTGCTGCTCACCGGCAACTGGCCGCGCGAAGGCGCCGACTTCACCGGCAAGCGGGTCGCCGTGATCGGGACCGGGGCCAGCGCGATCCAGGCCATCCCGTTCATCGCCGAGGACGCCGCCGAACTGGTCGTCTTCCAGCGCACCCCCAACTTCGCGACCCCCCTCGGCAACGGTCCGATCGACCCGGACGAGGTGGCCGAGATCAAGGGCAACTACGCCGAGGTGCGGACCGCCGCCCGCAACCACTTCCTCGGCGTCCCGTTCGATCAGGTGCAGCCGTCCGCGCTCGCCGTCGACGCCGACGAGCGTCGCCGCACGTTCGACGAACGCTGGAACGCCGGCGGGTTCCGGTTGTTCATCGACTCCTATCAGGACATCCTGTTCGACAAGGCGGCCAACGACACCATCGCCGACTACATCCGGGAGCGGATCCACGAGCGGGTCCAGGACCCGGCGAAAGCGGCGGCGCTGGCCCCGACGGGTTACGCGTACGGCACCAAGCGGCCACCGCTCGAGACCAACTACTACGAGGCGTTCAACCGCGACTCGGTGAGCGTCGTCGACGTGAAATCCACCCCGATCGACGAGATCACGGCGACGGGAGTCCGGGTCGGCGACCGCGTGTACGACGTCGACACCATCGTGCTCGCAACCGGATTCGACGCCATGACCGGACCGCTGATGGCGATGGACATCCGCGGTCGGGGCGGGCTGCCGCTGGCCGAGAAGTGGGAGCACGGACCCAGGACGTACCTCGGCATCATGGTCAACGAATTCCCGAACCTGTTCGTCATCACCGGGCCGCAGTCGCCGTCGGTGCTCTACAACATGCCACTCGCCATCGAGGACCACGTCGACTTCGCCACCGATGCGATCGACTACCTGGACCGCCGCGGCCTCGACGTCATCGAGCCCACGGCGCAGGCCGAAAGCGATTGGGGCGCACTGACCAACGACATCGCGAACCAGACCCTGCTGCCGGGGACGAACTCCTGGTACATGGGCGCGAACATCCCCGGCAAGCCCCGCGCCTGCATGGTCTATCTCGGCGGCGCCCCCACCTACCGGGCCACCTGCGAGGACGTCGTCGCGGGCGGTTACTCCGGCTTCGCGCTCACCCGGGCGGGGGCCCGTACCGCCTCCGCTGCCGGGCAGCGTGTCCGCCGGGCTTCCACAGTGTCCTGACAACCATCCCGACGACAGAGGAGACCGACATGGCACTCGATTCACACGCAGCCGACCTGATCGCCGGACTACAGGAGCAGGGGCTGAAGGCTTTCGAGCACAGCACCGTGGACGAGGTGCGGGCGGTGGTGGCGACGTTCACCGGACTGCAGGCGCCGCCCGAACCCGTCGCCCGCGCGGTGGACGCGCACTACGAGAGCGGCGGAGCGCAGATCCCGCTGCGGGTCTACGTGCCCGAGGGGCCGGCGCCGCACCCGGTGGTCCTGTACTTCCACGGCGGCGGATTCGTTGCGGGCGACCTCGACGTCGTCGACGAACCCGCACGCGCGGTCGCGAACGGCGCAGGCGCGATCGTCGTCGCCGCGACGTACCGCCGCGCCCCGGAACACCGGTTCCCGGCCGCCGCCGACGACGCGTCGGCCGCACTGCGGTGGGTGGCGGCCAACATCGCGACCTACGGTGGTGATCCGGGCAACGTCGTCGTCATGGGTGACAGCGCCGGCGGCAACCTGGCGGCGGTCACGGCGTTGCGGGCCCGTGACGAGGACGGACCCCGGCTGCGGGGACAGGTGCTGATCTATCCCGTGATCGATCCGAATGCGGAGTTCCCCTCCCGGCGGCAGTTCGCCGAGGGATACGTGATCGGCGCCGGCGACCTCGACTGGTTCTGGGGCAACTACCTGCGCTCGCCCGAGGACGCGACCCATCCGTACGCCGTCCCGAGCCGCGCCGCGAGCCTCGAAGGGCTTCCGCCCGCGCTCGTGCTCACCACCGAGAACGAGGTGGCCCGCGACGAGGCCGAGGCGTACGCCGGGGCGCTGCGGCAGGCGGGCGTCGACACGGAGGCGATCCGCTTCGACGGACTCCTCCACGGCGCGTTCTGGATGTCCGGTGCCATTCCGCGCAGCAGCGAAATGCGTTCGGCCGTCGTCGAGTTCGTGAAGCGGGTGACGGTCACCGCGCCCGTGCTGTGACGTGACCCGGCCGCGTCAGCCCTCGACTCGCGCCTCGAGTCGGGGGCAGATGCGCGGCCATTCCTCGTCGACCATCGAGAACAGGGCGGTGTTGCGCCACGATCCGTCGCGTCGGCGCCGGTGCTTGCGCAGGATGCCCTCGAACTCGGCCCCCAGCTTGGCGATGGCGCCGCGGGAGTGGGCGTTGCGCTCGTCGGTGTGCCATTCGACGCGGACCGCGCCGAGGTCCTCGAACGCCCGCCGCAGCAGCAGCAGTTTCGACTCCGGATTGATCAGCGTTCCTTGTGCGGAACGCGACAACCAGGTGTGCCCGATCGCGAGACTGCGGTTCCTCGGGTCGATCAGATACAGCGACGTCGAACCGACGACCCGCCCGGCGGCGACGTCGATCTGCGCGTACGCCAACCGGGTCGGATCCTCGTCGGCGTTGCGGACGAACGCCGCGGCGTCGTCCCGGTCGGCGATGGCGACGGACGTCCAGTGGAAGATGCGGGGGTTGTCGACCGCGTCCAGCAGTCCGTCGACGTGGTGCTCGCCCAGCGGCTCGAGGTGCACGTGCCGCCCGGTGAGAGTGGGATGCGCGTACCAGGATTCGCTCATCGAACCGGCTCGGGAGACTTCAGCATCGGCCGCCGGCCGGACCCCGGACCGGTGCGCCCGCGGACGGGCGGATGCCGGAGAGTCGCGCGCAGGAACACGAAGAACAGCACCACCAGCAGTCCCGCCCGGCCCCACACCCCGAACTTCACCAGCACCTCGAACGTCGACGCGTCCGTCTGGGCGGCGAGGGCGCCGAAGTACTTGAATACGCCGATCCCCATCGACAGGTCGGCCACGAGATATGCGGCGACGAGCCCCCACGGGACGCGCAGCAGCACGAAGAACGGGATCAGCCACAGCGTGTACTGCGGCGAATGCACCTTGTGCAGCAGCAGGAATCCGCACAGCATGGCGGCGCTGACGGCGATCCACGGGTACACGCCGTCGCGGTGGAACCGCAACCAGCCGAGCCGCAGGGCGATCGCGAACGCGGCGCACACGAGGAGCGGCGACAGCAGGCTCACCGTCTGGTCGTACGCGGGCAGCGGGACGTCGTCGGCGACCGGCCCGAACAGCGGGCGCAGCCCCCAGTACCAGATGGAGTTGGTGGTGAGATCGGCCTGACGGTTCTCCTGGAACGTGAACGACGCCCGCCATCCGCTGTAGGAGATGAGGGCGAACGGCAGGTTGACCGCCACCACGGTGGTGATCGCGGCAACCGCGACCAGCACCGCGCCGCGCACGTCGTAGCGGCGTTCCGCGGTGCCGTTCGTGAGGACGTACGCGATCAGCGGCAGCACGAACGCACCCGGATACAGCTTCAGGCAGAACCCGACGGCGAGGAGCACCGCCGCGAGGACAGCGCGGGTGCGGAGCGGGATGCGTTCGAGTGTCATGACGAAGATCGCGGCCACCGACGTCGCGACCACCGGCAGTTCCCAATTGTGGAACGCATACAGCACCAGCGGCGGCGTCGCCGACCACAACAGCGCCCACCAGCCCGCCAGCCGCCCCAGCATCCACGCCGTGAGCAGTCCGAACGGGGCGAGGATCAGCGCCGAGTGCAGCAGGAAGTCGGCGTCGGTGTGCGAACCGATGCCGCCGAGCCACATCAGCACACCACTCAGTACCGGGTACTCGACGGTGCCGCCGGTGAGGACGCCGTCGGCGTTGATCCCCCCGGTGACGTACGGGAAGACGTGCAGGTTGACGTCGCGTCCGAGCCACAGGAACTGGATGTCGGAATAGCAGACCTGCGTGTCCTTGAGGCGGTCGAAGATCAGGCTGCGCCCCACGCCGTCGAACGGCGCCCCGGCGCACCGCGCCTTCTGCAGGTAGCCGGCGAGCATGGCGAGGCCCGCCAACCCGACGACGACCGCCGTGATCGGCGACCGCTGCCGAGCTCCGATATGCATGAATCCACACTAGGGTGCGCGGGCCCCGGCGTGTGAAGCGGAAACGCCGCGCACCGGGGCGGTCAGTCGCTCGTGCGTCGCAGGACGTCGGGTTTGTGGACGGCGTCCTTCCCGCTCTCGTCGCTGACGACGCGGTACTGCGGGTCGTCCTCGGAGGCCCGCACGGTGCGGGCCTCCGCCTCGGTGTCCTCGGTGATCTTCTCCTCCACCTCACCGGACGTGGTGGTGCCGTGGGTCTTCCACTCCACCTTGTCGCCGCGGTGGAACTTCTCGTCTGCTGCCATCGTGTCGGCGTACCCATCCGTACCCCCGATCACACCGGCAGGGCTGATTTCGCTGGTCAGGGGCTCGTCGTGTACCCTGCAAAGGTTGCTGACGCAACGACCCTCCTGCCACGGACAGTCCGTGGCCGTTTTCACTAGTCCATAGGAGGTGATGAGGTCTTATGCGTCATTACGAATTGATGGTCATCCTTGACCCCAGCCTGGACGAGCGCACTGTTGCTCCTTCGCTGGATACGTTCCTCAATGTTGTTCGCCAGGACGGCGGCAAGATCGACAAGGTCGATGTCTGGGGTAAGCGTCGTCTCGCCTACGAGATCCTGAAGCACAGCGAAGGCATCTACGCGGTGATCGACATCAGCGCTACGCCCGCCACCGTCGCGGAGCTCGATCGTCAGCTCGGTCTGAACGAGTCGGTGCTGCGTACGAAGGTTCTGCGCCACAACAAGTGATTTCTGTCGGTCACCAGCCCTAGGCTCGTGCCCAACCGAACTCCACATTCTGCAGGAGGAACCATATGGCAGGCGACACCGTCATCACCGTCATCGGAAACTTGACGGCTGATCCGGAGCTTCGATTCACCCCCGCGGGTGCCGCGGTCGCGAACTTCACGGTCGCGTCCACGCCCCGCACCTTCGACCGTCAGACCAATGAATGGAAAGACGGCGAAGCACTGTTTCTGCGTTGCAACATCTGGCGCGAGGCAGCCGAGAACGTCGCGGAGAGTTTGACCCGTGGCTCGCGAGTGATCGTGAGCGGCCGGCTCAAGCAGCGCTCCTACGAAACTCGTGAAGGTGAAAAGCGCACTGTCGTCGAGCTCGAGGTCGACGAGATCGGCCCCTCGCTGAGGTACGCCACGGCCAAGGTCAACAAGGCCAACCGTGGTGGCGGCGGCGGTGGAGGCTTCGGTTCCTCCGGCGGATCGGGCGGCGGACGTCCGCAATCCAACACCGGCGGAGATGATCCGTGGGGCAGCGCGCCGCAGGCGTCCGGCTCCTTCGGAGGCTCTGGTGGTGGGAGCGACGAACCCCCGTTCTGATCCGTACCTGATCGGAACATCCAGAAAAGAGCAAACAAATGCCGAAGCCGCCCTTGCGCGACAAGGTAATGAAGAAGAAGATCTGCATCTTCTGCAAAGAGAAGAACACGCAGATCAACTACAAGGACACGACGCTGCTGCGTAAGTACGTCAGCGACCGCGGCAAGATCCGTGCGCGCCGTGTCACCGGCAACTGCGTCCAGCACCAGCGCGACGTTGCCATTGCCGTCAAGAACTCACGTGAGGTGGCGTTGCTGCCTTACGCCACCGTGGCTCGCTAAGGAAAGGGAGGAAAGACATGAAGCTCATCCTCACCGCTGACGTGGACAACCTCGGTGCGCCTGGCGACACCGTCGAGGTCAAGGACGGCTACGGCCGCAACTACCTGCTGCCCCGCGGCCTGGCCATCGTCGCCACCCGTGGCGCCGAGAAGCAGGTCGAGGGCATCCGTCGTGCGCAGGAAGCTCGCGCCGTGCGCGGACTCGACCACGCCAAGGAGCTCAAGGACGCCATCGAGGGCCTCGAGAACATCTCGCTGACGGTCAAGACCGCCGGTGACTCGGGCAAGCTCTTCGGTTCGGTTACCGCCGCCGACGTCGCCGCTGCCATCAAGGCTGCCGGCGGACCCGTCGTCGACAAGCGCAGCCTGGAGCTGCCGAAGGCTCACATCAAGGCGACCGGCAAGCACGCCATCGTCGTGAACCTGCACCCCGACGTGGTTGCGAAGTTCCACCTGAACGTCGTCGGCGCCTAGTCGACCCCGTTCACACACAGGCCCCCCGGACGCCTCGGCGTGCGGGGGGCTTGCGCTTGTCGATTCCGGCTCTCAGCCGCCCTCTCCGGTCCGTTTTCGCGGGTGTGAAGCATGCAGAGGGGCGGCTTCCAGGTGTGCCTGGAAGTTAGCCGCCCGCGCCGGAGATCTGTGAGGTGAATCATATTGCCACGGAGGGGCGATCAACTCAACACGCCCGAGTCGTCAACGCGAAAGACACGCCGAACGGGTTTTCATCCACAGTTGTGAGAATCCAAAAAACGGCTCTGAACTGGGTGCTTGGGATTGTGAGATGCACTTATCCTCAGGTTATCCCCATGGGGTTAACAAACGTACCCAGCGGTTTACACAATTTGTCCCCAACTGTGTACACAGGCTGGTTTGAACACCGGGTAGCTAATCCCTAACGTCGTCCCGGCGTGTCTCGCGATCACGACACCGGCCGCCGCGAAGAGCCTGCGAAGGTTGTCGGTGGGGGCGAGTACAAAGAGTCCGTAGCACCAACTCCGGGAAGCTTTTCCCGGGGCGGCGCAACAGTGATGGGGAAGGTCGGTCGAGTGGCTGTAGTAGACGATCGGGGCCATTCCGAATACCCGGGTCCGCCCGACGCGGAGCCCGGTGAGGAGTTCGGTCGGCAGCCCCCTCAGGACATGGCGGCGGAGCAGTCGGTGCTCGGCGGCATGCTCCTCAGCAAGGACGCCATCGCGGACGTGCTCGAGGTGCTCCGACCCGGCGACTTCTACCGTCCCGCGCATCAGTCGGTGTACGACGTGATCCTGGACCTCTACAGCCGCGGTGAGCCGGCCGACCCGGTGACGGTGTCCGCGGAACTCGATCGTCGCGGCGAACTCCGCCGCATCGGTGGCGCGCCCTACCTGGTGACGCTCACCCAGACGGTGCCCACCGCCGCCAACGCCGGCTACTACGCCGAGATCGTGGCGGAGAAGGCCATCCTGCGTCGCCTCGTCGACGCCGGCACCCGCATCGTGCAGTACGGCTACACCGGCGCCGACGGCCAGGACGTCGCCGAGGTCGTCGACCGCGCGCAGGCCGAGATCTTCGAGGTCACCGAACGCCGCACCACCGAAGACTTCGTCCCCCTCGAGGAGCTCCTGCAGCCCACGATGGACGAGATCGACTCCATCGCCAGCCGCGGCGGCATCTCCCTCGGCGTGCCCACCGGCTTCGTCGAACTCGACGAGATCACCAACGGCCTCCACCCCGGCCAGATGATCATCGTCGCGGCACGACCCGGTGTGGGTAAGGCGCTCGCCCTCGACACTCCCCTCGCCACGCCCACCGGCTGGACCACCATGGGCGACGTCCAGGTCGGCGACCACCTCATCGACGCCGACGGCAAACCCACCCGCGTCGTCGCCGCCACCGACGTCATGGTCGGCCGGCCCTGCTACGAGGTGGAGTTCTCCGACGGCACCGTACTCGTCGCCGACGAGCAGCATCAGTGGTTGACGGGCGTCGACGGACGGGGCACCGTGCGCACCACGGCTCAGATCGCCGGATCGATCGAGCTCGGGCACGAGGTCGCACATACCCGCGCACTGCAGTTGCCGACGTCGACCGTGCACGTCGACCCGTACGCTCTGGGGGCTTCGCTCACTGCCGGGAGCAAGCGAATCCCGGTTGAGCTACTGCGTGGTGCGGAATCGGAGCGTCGCGAGTTGCTGGCCGGCCTGCTCGATGCGGCAGGATCGGTCGCCGAGGACGGCGCGGTGCGGTTCCAGACCGGGAATCCCCCGCTGTCGGAGGATCTCGCCGAACTCGTCGTCAGTCTTGGATACGACTGCCGTCCGGTCGACGGCGGGGTCACGTTCCACGCCGACGACGAGGTGTTCCAGCTTCATCGGAAGGCCATCCGGCACAAGGAACTTCGCGGCGAGGTGAGTGGCTCGCGCCGCATCGTCGCGGTACGTCCGATCGACAGTGTCCCGGTGCGGTGCGTCGAGGTCGACAACGCCGACCACCTGTACCTTGCAGGTCGCTCGATGGTGCCCACCCACAACTCCACCCTCGGCATGGACTTCCTGCGTTCCTGCTCGGTGAAGCACGGCATGGCCAGCGTCATGTTCTCGCTCGAGATGAGCAAGACCGAGATCGTCATGCGTCTGCTGTCGGCGGAGGCGAAGATCAAACTCGGCGACATGCGCTCCGGCAAGATGACCGACGACGACTGGACGAAACTCGCTCGCCGTATGAGTGAGATCAGTGAGGCGCCGCTGTTCATCGACGACTCCCCCAACCTGACCATGATGGAGATCCGCGCCAAAGCGCGGCGGCTCAAGCAGAAGCACGACATCAAACTGATCGTCATCGACTACCTGCAGCTGATGAGCTCGGGTAAGAAGGTCGAGTCGCGTCAGCAGGAAGTCTCCGAATTCTCCCGTAGCCTCAAGCTCTTGGCGAAGGAACTCGAAGTTCCCGTGGTCGCGATCTGCCAGCTGAACCGTGGTCCAGAACAGCGGCAAGATAAGCGCCCGCAGGTCGCTGACCTGCGCGAATCGGGATCGCTGGAACAGGATGCCGACATGGTGATCCTGCTTTACCGCCCCGATGCGACCGAACGCGACGACCCCCGCGGCGGCGAGGCCGACCTCATCCTCGGCAAGCACCGTAACGGTCCGACAGCGACAATTACCGTGGCGCATCAGCTTCACCTGTCCAAGTTCGTGGACATGGCGAGAGGTTAGGCAGCAGCAGCGTCGGTTGTCGGACCTGCGAGATGGCCGGCTTCTCGTCCCACCGGACGTTTCGGCGACCGGCCTGTCGGCCCGACGACACGCTTCCATATGATGTGTGCGTCGGGCGCGCCGGTGTCCGCGAGTCGCGAAACCGGATCGAGTGATCCAGGTCACCGCTGGTGGGGCGGTTGCGCTTGCCGGCATCCGACGCAAGGACACACCACATGAGCCGGGAAGGCAGACAAGCGCAGTGAGCACAGTGGAACTGGCCCAGTGGAACTCCGAGGAAGCTCTCGCGGAGGCAATGATCCCGATCATCGGCGGCCTGCACCGCAGACACGCGGTGACCATTTTGCTTCACAGTCGCTCCCTGGTGAACAAGTCGGTCATCAGTATTCTGCGAACCCATCGTTTCGCCCGGCAGATCAGCGGCGACGAGCTGTCGGTCGAGGAGACGTTCCCCTTCCTCGAAGCGCTCACCCACCTCGATCTGCGGCCCTCGAAGATCGACCTCGGCTTGCTGGTGATGGCCTATCGCGCCAACGGTGACGGAGCATCCGTCCCGGAGTTCGTTGCGCGGAGCCTCGCCGACCTGGTCGGCGGCGCCGAGACGAGCCCCGCGCAGCCGCAGGACGTGGTCCTGTACGGATTCGGGCGTATCGGTCGCCTCGTCGCTCGACTGCTCATCGAGAAGGCCGGCTCGGGCAACGGGCTGAACCTGCGTGCCGTGGTGGTCCGCAAGGGTGGCAGCGACGATCTGACCAAGCGTGCATCGTTGCTGCGCCGTGACTCCGTCCACGGGCAGTTCAACGGCACGATCAAGGTCGACACCGACAACAACACGCTGATCGCCAACGGCAACGTCATCAAGTTCATTTACAGCAACGACCCGGAGAGCCTCGACTACACCGAGCACGGCATCGACAACGCCATCCTGATCGACAACACCGGGATCTGGCGCGACCGCGACGGACTGTCGAAGCACCTCCGCCCCGGTGTCGCGAAGGTGGTGCTCACCGCGCCCGGCAAGGGCGACGTCCCGAACATCGTGCACGGCGTCAATCACCGCGACCTCGATCCGAACGAGCAGATCGTGTCGTGCGCGTCCTGCACCACCAATGCCATCGTCCCGCCGCTGAAGACCATGGACGACGAGTTCGGTGTGTCGCGTGGCCACGTCGAGACCGTGCACTCGTTCACCAACGACCAGAACCTCTTGGACAACTACCACAAGGCCGACCGTCGTGGTCGTTCGGCGCCGTTCAACCTCGTGCTCACCGAGACCGGCGCCGCGTCGGCGGTGGCCAAGGCGCTCCCCGGGCTGAAGGCCAAGATCACCGGTAACTCGATCCGCGTTCCCACTCCGGACGTGTCCGTCGCCATCCTCCACCTTCAGTTGGGTCGTGAGACCACTCGGGAGGAGGTGCTCGAGCACCTCAGCCAGGAGTCGCTGACCGGAGCGCTGAGCCGGAACCTCGACTACACCGCTGCAACCGATGCAGTGTCCAGTGACTTCATCGGTTCGCGGGCCGCGTGCATCGTCGACGCGAATGCGACGATCGTCGACGGCGACACCGCCATCCTCTACGTCTGGTATGACAACGAGTTCGGATACTCGTGCCAGGTGGTGCGCACTGTCCAGTACCTGTCCGGTGTGGAGTACCCGATCTACCCCGCGGTCGACGCCGCTGATGCGATGCCCGTGGGCTGACCGGCGGCACCGTAGGTTCGCGACGCCCGGGAGAGCAGTGGCTGCTCCCCCGGGCGTCGTCGTGTATTCGGTGGATCTCGCCGCTGAAAGCTCATAGCGGAAGCGGTAGTTCGAGCGGCGGCACCATTCCTCTGGAGGTGGTGCCGCCGCGGTGATTGTGGCTGAGGGTGAGCACTTTGGCACGTGGCCGGTGACTCACGAAAGATATTGTAGCCATGGGTAATAGATGATTATCGATGTCGATCTACCGCTCGATCTACCAAAACACGTTGCGCCACAACAATTATAGATACACTTGCTCGGGGGGAGGAACCGGCAACAGGGGGAGTGGTCATGGGTGGGGAAACGGGATCGACTGCAGGCGGCGCATCCGAAGCCAATCTGGATTGTCTAACCTCTTCGAGGTTGGCTTCAGGCATACCTTCGTCAGCACGCGTATTGCGCGCAGACACTGGAGCGCCTGCCGAAATGGGTGAAATCGCGTGTTCGGCTGAACCGCGATGCGTGTGGTCACTGGGTGAAGATCTACGAATGATCGCCAGTCCCCTGGGCAAGGTTGTTCCTGTTGGAATGGTCGACGTTTTCCGGGTGTATCTCGCGTCGGGTCGTCAGATCGAATTGTCGCGCGATCAGGAGTTCAGAACTGTGACAGGCTGGATTCCGCTGAGAGAATTGGAGATCGGTCAACGACTTGCCATTCCGCGATACATCCCCGAGTCGATTCATGGGACACGACTTGCCGATGCTGAAATCATTCTGCTGGCGCACATGATCGGGGACGGATCCTGCGTTAAGCGCCAGCCGATCCGCTACGCGTCGATCGATGAAGAGAATCTCGCGGCTGTGGCAACGGCGGCCACCCATTTCGGTGTCACCGCGATTCGTGACGAGTACGCTGCTGCGCGCTGCATCACGCTCCGATTGCCGGCGCCCTACAGGCTCGGGCACGGCAAGCGCAATCCCATTGCGGCCTGGCTTGATGAACTTGGACTGTTCGGGTTGCGCAGCTATGAGAAGTTCGTTCCCAAAGTGATATTCGATGCTGGGAACGATCAGGTTGCTCTATTTCTGAGACACCTGTGGGCTACGGACGGCTCGGTTCGGTGGGACGAGAAGGGAAATCAGGGCCGCGTGTATTACGGCTCGACGAGCCGTCGCCTGGTCGACGATGTTGCGATACTCTTGCTGCGGATCGGCGTTCACGGCCGGATCAAACGGGTCCGTAAGAAGGGCTACCGGGATTGCTGGCATCTGACCATCGCCGGCTCCCAGAATCAGACGCAGTTTCTCTCCGTGGCGGGTGTGCATGGCGCGAGGGGGGAAGCTGCGCGAAGGGTGCTGGCTGAGCTTCTGTCGTTGGCTCCCAACGTGAACGTCGATACCATTCCGAAAGAGATCTGGGTCAGAGTTCGCGAGATCTTGGCGTCGGATGGCGTCTCGCATCGTGCCTTCGCGGCAGCGATGAATATCAAATTCTGCGGATCGACCCTGTGGAAGCATGCCGCGAGCCGCTCGCGCCTCGCGAAGGTAGCCGAGTTTCTCGACGACGACGGCATCAGGGTCCTCGCCACGAGCGACGTGTTCTGGGACAGGGTCGTGGACATCGTCAGCGCGGGTACCCGAGAGGTGTTCACCTGCCCAATGCTCGGCGCAAACAACCTGGTCGTTGACGGCGTAGTTGTGCGACAAGGTCGGCACCAGGGTGCCGTTCCACAGGCCCGAAACCGGGCCAAGTGTCCAGGCTGGCCGGAGTGATCCACTCATGACAGGACCATTGGCACGTATTTTCTGCTGGCGTTCGCTATCCCGGTAATCGTTTGGCTACGGTTTGTGGCCAGTGATGTGAGTCACTCCCATTGAACTTATCGTGGTCGGCGCACAGCCCAGCCGACGCGCAGGAGGCGAACGTGAAGATCAAAGACGCGGTGCACGGCGCGCAGTCGGCAGATGCGCGCCCGGTGCCCTCGGAACGAGCGAAGATACTGTCCATTCCCTGGCCTTGGTACCTCGTTCTGGTCACGGTAGGTCTGGGTGCCGTCTACACCGGAACACTCCCGGAGAACATCTTCGGTGGTCTGGCCATCGCCATGATCATCGGCTGCGGCCTGTTCTGGATCGGAGACCGCACACCGGCGCTGTCCGCGATCGGCGGCGGCCCGCTGCTGTGCGTGTTCGTGCCGGCTCTGTCGGTGTACTTCGGTCTGGTCCCGGACAGTTTCACCGCGATCGTCAAGGATTGGTTCACCGGATACGGTTTCGTCGAGATCCTCGTGGCGTCGATCATCGCCGGCAGCATCCTCGGCATGGATCGCCGGTTCCTGATCAAGGCCGGTGGCCGATTCTGTGCGGTGATCGTGGTCGCGTTCGCCGTGGTGGTCAGCATCATCGGCGCTCTCGCGGCGGTCACCGGTTTCGGATTCAGGAACGCCGTCCTCGATGTCACCATCCCGATCATGGCCGGTGGCATCTCCGGCGGCGCGATCCCGCTGTCGCAGATGTACGCCGACACCATCGGCGGCGACGCCCAGCAGTACATGTCCGGAATCGTGCCGCCGATCATCTGCGCGAACCTACTGTGCATCGTGCTGGCATCGGTGTACGCGAACCTCACACGCCGCCGCACCAAGTTGTTCGTCGGGTTCAACGGGCACGGTGAGATGCTCCGGATCAAGGCCACCCCTGAACAGGTCGCCGCGGTGACCGAGAAGCGGCCGCTGACGATCAGCGGCCTCGGTACCGGTCTGCTGATGACCGGGGCGATCTACCTCGTCGGGGCGATGCTGCAGGCCGCGGTTCCGCCGGTGCACCTGTACGCCTGGGTCATCCTGCTCACGGCCGCGATCAAGTTGTCGGGTGTGCTGCCGCAGGAGGTCGAGGAGTCGACCACCGAGTGGTACCAGTTCGTGGTCAAGCTGTGGGTGCCGGCCGCGCTGGTCGGTATCGGCGTGTCCCTCATCGACATCGAACAGATCGCCGAACTTGCCTCCCGGCCTGCGTATCTGGCATTCACGGTGGCCACGGTGCTGATCACCGCGCTGACCGCCGGATTCGTCGGGTGGCTGCTGAAGTTGTACTTCGTCGAGTCCTCGATCACGGCCGGGTTGTGTATGACCGACCTCGGCGGATCGGGTGACATCGCCACCCTCGGCACCACCCGGCGCATGCACCTGCTGCCGTTCGCGCAGATCACCTCGCGGCTCGGTGGCGGCCTGGTGCTGCTGTCGGCATCCGGTTTCCTGGCCTACTTCTACGGCTGATTTCGACGGTCGGCCGCCACTCGGCACACACGTATTCGACGAGGAGAAAGAAACACATGGGTAAGACACTGGCCGAAAAGGTTTGGGACGCGCACATAGTTCGCCGAGAGGAAGGTGAACCGGACCTGCTCTACATCGACATGCACCTGCTGCACGAGGTGAACACCCCGCAGGCATTCGACGGTCTCCGGGCCAGCGGTCGCACGGTGCGCCGACCCGACCTGACGCTGGGCACCGAGGACCACAACACCCCCACGGTGGCGGTGGACAAGGAGATCACCGACCCGGCGGCCCGCGAGCAGGTCTCGCTGATGCGCAAGAACTGCGCCGAGTTCGGAATCGAGCTGTTCCGCCTCGGCGAGGAACATCAGGGCATCGTGCACGTCATCGGTCCGGAGCTGGGCCTGTCGCACCCGGGTTCGACCATCGTGTGCTGCGACTCGCATACCGCCACCCAGGGGGCATTCGGGGCATTGGCGTTCGGGATCGGCACCAGTCAGGTCGAGCACGTACTGGCGACGCAGACGCTGCCGATGGGGCGGCTGAAGAACATGGCCGTCACCGTGAACGGATCCCTGCCAGCCGGGGTGACGGCGAAGGATCTGATCCTGGCGATCATCGCCCGCGTCGGGACCGCAGGTGGGCAGGGGCACGTCATCGAATACCGCGGCCGGGCAATCGAAGAGTTGTCCATGGAGGGCCGGATGACGGTGTGCAACATGTCCGTCGAAGCCGGCTCGCGCGCCGGAATGATCGCCCCGGACGAGAAGACATTCGAGTATCTGCGCGGCCGCCCGGCCGCCCCCACCGGGGACGTGTGGGATGCGGAGGTGGCGTACTGGCGCACGCTGTTCACCGATGACGACGCCGTCTTCGACAAGGAAGTCGTCATCGACGCCTCCACGCTGACCCCGTTCGTGTCCTGGGGCACCACACCCGCGCAGAGTGCGCCGTTGGGGGATCCGGTTCCGCACCCGGACCAGTTCACCGACCCGGTCGAGCGGGCCGCCGTCGAGCGCGCCCAGGCGTACATGGACATCACGCCCGGACGCCCGGTCCGCGGCCTCCCGGTCGATGTCGTCTTCATCGGATCGTGCACCAACAGCCGAATCGAGGATCTGCGGGAAGTGGCGCGTGTCCTCGACGGCCGCACGGTCGCCCCCGGTGTCGAGTTGATGATCGTGCCCGGGTCGATGAAGGTGCGTCAGCAGGCGATAGACGAAGGGCTGAACGAGGTGTTCGAGGCCGCAGGCGCGGGACTGCGGTTCGCCGGGTGCTCGATGTGCGCCGCGCTGAACGAGGACCGCCTCACACCCGGCCAACGTGCCGCGTCGACGAACAACCGCAACTTCGAGGGCCGCCAGGGCAAGGGCTCGCGCACCCACATCGTCTCCCCCGCCGTGGCAGCCGCGACCGCGGTGGCCGGCCACCTCGCCGCGCCCGCCGACCTGAACTGACTCCCCCACCGATCGCGAATCGAGGACCTCGTGCAACCGTTCACAGTGCACACCGGCGTCGCCGCCCCGCTGCGCCGCACCGACGTCGACACCGACCAGATCATCCCCGTCCGCTTCCTCACACACAGTTCCCGGACCGGGTTCTCCGACAAACTCTTTCACGACTGGCGTGAAGAACCCGACTTCGTCCTCAACGACCCCGCCTACGCCGGATCGACGATCCTGGTCGCCGGCCGGGATTTCGGTACAGGCTCGTCCAGGGAGTACGCGGTTTGGGCGCTGCAGAACTACGGCTTCCGGGCGGTGATCGCACCCCGGTTCGGGGACATCTTCCGCGGCAACGCCCTCACCAATGGTCTGCTCACCGTGACCCTGCCCACCGAGACCGTCGAACAGATCTGGTCGGTGCTCGAAGCCGAGCCCGGGCGGCAGATCACCATCGACCTGGTCGAACGGCAGGTGCGCGCCGGCGCGATCATCGCGCCGTTCGAACTCGACGACAACACCCGCTGGCGGCTGCTCGAAGGACTCGATCACATCGACCTGACCTTGACCCACGCGGAGACGATCGCCGGCTACGAACATCGGCGGCGCGCCGCGCTGCCGGCCACCACGCAACTCGTACTCTGACGATCACGCCGCGGGCCGAGACCGCCTCAGGGTGTCTCGGCCCGCTTCTTTTCCAGCAACGGCACGATGCGCGGGGCGATGCGGCGACTGAGCACCAGTTCGGACTTCGTGCGCAGCACCCCTTCGGTCGCGATCATCTCCTGCAACACGCGCTCGAAGTCCTCGTGATCGATGGCCACCACCCGGCACAGCAGGTCACCTTGACCGGCAACGGAATTGACCTCGAGGACCTCGGGGATGGTGGCGAGATGCTCACAGGTGACGTTCATCATCGCCTGGGCGATGTCGAGATGCACGAACGCCAGGATCGAGTATCCCAGGGCGGTCGGTTGCATCTGCGGGCGGTAGCTGGTGATGACTCCGTCTCGGGAGAACTTGTCGAGCCGCGACTGCACGGTGCCCCGGGCAACGTTGAGGCGCCGGGCGTACTCCCGGACCCCGGCCTTGGGTTCCTCGACGATCAACTTCAACAAATCGAGATCCAGCTTGTCCAAATTCGCCGACATCGGTGACCCTCTCCAGCGCTCGGGTGTGGCCACCAGATGCTAGCGATCGCTGACCACAACAGAAACATCCTCGCAAAAACCAATACCAAAGACCCTCGACACGGACGAGAAATGCATCCACCTCACCGAACGAACGGACATCACATGCACCATGCGGCACTACCCGGCCCATCCGTCGACGCCGATCGTCGAGCCCTGCTCGGCGCCCTGTCCGCGGTCGCGGACGTGTCCTCGGCGGTCGCCGACGCCCTCGACCACCTCGGCGGCGGTGCGGTCATCGGCGCCGACATTCTGCCCCCGCTGCGACGCGGGCAGCGGATCTGCGGACCGGCCGTGACCCTGCGCTACCGGCGCCTGCCCGGCGACGTGGCCGGAAACCGAGACGCGAACGTCGGCGCCCGCCTGGGGGACCGTGACCTGTACGCGACCGCGCAGGAGGGAGATGTGGCGGTGTTCGACTGCCCAGATCCCGCCGACGCCGCGGTGATGGGCGCCATCTCCGCCCGGTGGGCGCAACTCGCGGGCCTCGCCGGATGCATCGTGGGAGGGGCGGTGCGAGATTCGGTGTCCATCGCCGACAGCGGACTGCCCGTCTGGTCGAGCGCCCGGGTACCCCGGGCGGCACGCTTCCGGTTCGTCACCGAATCGATCGGCGAACCGGTTCGGCTCGCGGGGAATCTGGTGCACCCCGGTGACGTCGTCGTCGCCGACGACGACGGGATCTGCATCGTGCCGTCCGGCGCGTTTCTCGATGTGGTGAAGATCTGCGTGGAGGCAGATCGGATCGAACACGAATTGCTGGGCATCCTGACGGGCAGTGACTCGATCGACGACCTGATGGGCAAGCTGCGCCAGCGCCCCCTGACAGAGTTCGACCGCTGATCCGACGAGCCCCGTGTACCGGCAGACCCTCGTCAGTGCGCGGATCAAATCCGGTTATCACTGTGTTTCGTGGTGCTTCGGTCCTGTAAAACATCCACTCCCAGGGCGGATTGGGCTGGACAGGACTACCGGATCCACTGTATACAGTGAATATGTCGCCTACGTCACACGAGTTCGGGTCTCCGGAAGGGGACCTGACGTCCCGGCTCCGAACCTCCATCGTCGAGGGCATCTATCCCCCTGGCCACCGCTTGGTGCAGGAGGAACTCGCCGACCGGTTCGGGGTGTCGCGGATTCCGCTGCGCGAAGCCATGCGGACCCTCGCGGGGGAGGGCCTGCTGCGCACGGTCCCCGGCCGCGGCACGTTCGTCACCGCGCTCGACCTCGACGAG
This sequence comes from Rhodococcus sp. NPDC057014, assembly GCF_042673295.1. Taxonomy (NCBI): domain Bacteria; kingdom Bacillati; phylum Actinomycetota; class Actinomycetes; order Mycobacteriales; family Nocardiaceae; genus Rhodococcus; species Rhodococcus sp. NPDC057014. Next base: position 20,100 of record NZ_JBHUSF010000036.1, on the reverse strand, counting down.
ATCGACGAGATCTACGACCTGCGCCGCCTGGTCGAGCCGAGTTTCGCCGAGCACGTCACCGAGCGAGTCTCGCGGCGCGACATCAGCCGCTTCGAGGCGATGGCCGAGCAGATGGATCAGGTGGCCGACACCGGCGCCGGCGCGTGGTCGCGGACCAACCTGGCGTTCCATCTCGACATGTACCGGCTCTCGCGCCTGCCGATGCGCTACGAAATCATCGCCCAGATGTATCACCGGCTCGAGCCCTACTCCCGGTTCTACGTGCACGGGACATGTGCGTACGACCGGGTCCAGGACGAGCACAAGGCGATGGTTCAGGCGCTCGCCGACGGCAATTCCGAGGAGTTGGCCCGGCAGATCATCCTGCACATCGACGGTGGGCAGACCGGTCTGCACCGCGCCTGGGAGAACTCGGCCGAGGACATGCGCACGTACTGGGCCGAGCGCAGCTGATGGGCACTCGAACGGTCTCGATCAACACCGACATCGGTGAGGGGTTCGGCGTCTGGGGTGTCGGTGACGAGGCGCCACTGATGGATCAGGTCACCGCCGCGAACATCGCCTGCGGCTTCCACGCCGGTGATCCCGACATCCTGCGCCGCACCTGTGAGATGGCCGCCGCCCGTGGGGTTTCGGTGGGCGCGCAGGTGTCGTACCGCGACTTGGCCGGCTTCGGTCGCCGATTCATCGACGTGCCCACCCCGACGCTCGTCAACGACATCGTGTATCAGATCGGCGCCCTGCAGGCCTTCGCGCGGATCGCTGGGACGGTCGTGTCCTACGTCAAGGCGCACGGGGCGTTGTACAACACGGCCGCACGGCATCCGGGCCAGGCGCACGCCATCGCCGAAGCGATCGGGCTGGTCGACCCGGACCTGCCCGTGCTCTGCCAGTACGACACGGTGCTGTGGCACACGGCCCTCGCCGCCGGACTGACCCCTCAGGCGGAGGTGTTCATCGATCGGTCGTACACGGACGAGGGGCTGCTGGTGCCGCGTTCGCACCCGGACGCACTGGTCGTCGACCCGTCCGCGGCCGCGAAGCGGGCCGTCCACATGGTCGTGACCGGGTCGGTCGACGCGGTGGACGGCGGGACGGCCACGGTGCTGCCGGACGGCGCGGCGGCGATCGCGATGTGCGTGCACAGCGACACCCCCGGTGCGGTCGACATCGCCCGGCAGACCCGGGAACTGCTCGGGCGCAACGACGTAGACCTGGCCGGGATCGGGGGTGGACGTCATGACTGAATCCGGCAACCTCCTCCGCGCGGGCGATCGTGCCTGGATCCTCGACGTCGCACCCGATCGGATCGCCGGTGTCGTGGCCGCGGCGCGTGCCCAGAGCTGGTCGGCTCTGCTGGAAGACGTCGTCCCTGCCGCGCGTTCGATCATGTTCCGCGCCAACACCTCATCCGACATGCGGCTGCTCGCCGACCGTGTTCGTCACCTCGTGGACACTGCAGGCGCAGACGCGTCGGCGGCATTCCTCGAACGCGAACCGGTAGTCATCCCGGTGCGCTACGACGGCGAGGACCTCGAGGAGGTGGCACGGAGACTGGACCTGACCACGGCGGAGGTTGTCGCCGCACACACCTCCGCCGAGCATCGCGTGGGATTCTTCGGTTTCGCCCCCGGTTTCGCCTACATCGACGGCCTGCCCGACGCGCTCGAGTTGCCTCGCCGCACGTCGCCGCGCCGACGCGTCGGTGCCGGACTCGTCGCCATCGCCGGCACTCAGACCGTCGTCTATCCCGGCGGCACACCGGGTGGCTGGCACCTGATCGGCTCGACGTCGGAGGTCCTGTGGGACATCGACGCGGCGAATCCCAGCCGGCTGTCCGTGGGTGACCGCGTCGTCTTCGAGGCGGTGGAGTAGATGACCTCGATGCTGACCAGGCCCGTTCGACTACCTTCCGGCACCACGGTGCGCGCGCAGGTGTCGGTGATCGACGCCGGGCTGAGCACGACGCTCCAGGATCTCGGCCGGCCCGGGTTCGCGCACCTCGGGGTCACCACATCCGGTGCCGCCGACCGAGCCGGCCTGACGTTGGCGAACCGCCTCGTCGGCAACGCGGACGGCACCACCGCGCTCGAGAACACCTTCGGCGGGCTCGCGATCGCCGTGTCCGCCGATCGGTACGTGGCGATCACCGGTGCCACCGTCGAGATCCGTGTCGACGGCCGCGCGCCGGCGGAGGGCCGGCGAATCCTGCTGCGGGCCGGGCAGATTCTCTCGCTGGGCCGTCCCGTCACGGGACTGCGCACTTACGTCGCGGTCGAAGGGGGAATCGACACCGATCGGGTCTTCGGTTCCGCCGCCACCGATTGCCTGTCCGGGGTCGGTCCGGTGCAGGTCCGGTCCGGCACGACCTTCGCGCTCGGGGCGGGTCATCCGGTACCCCACGGCATTCCACTCGAGCTGACTGCGCCCCGGCTTCCGGCCGGGGCGGCAGAGGTGCGATTCCGGTGGGGTCCCCGGGACGGCCTGTTCGCGCCACAGGATCGGGCCGCGCTGACCGCCACGACGTGGACGGTGAGTGCGGACTGCGACCGCGTCGGCGCCCGGCTGACCGGACCGCCGCTGACCGTCGGTTCGGTGGATCTGCCGAGCGAAGGCATGGCTCTCGGGGCGATCCAGATCCCACCGTCCGGGGAACCGATCGTGTTCCTCGCCGACCATCCGGTGACCGGGGGCTACCCGGTGATCGGGGTGGTGATCGAACGGGACGTCGACCTCGTGGCGCAGGCAGCACCGGGCACCCGGATCCGACTCGCAGCGCTCCCGAGGGGAGACGACTGACCCGAACCCCGCACGTCCCGTCCATCTCCGATTGCACGAATCACAGAAGAGGAAAAGTATGACCGCCCAACTGACGAACCTCGTTCCTTTCCACCTCGCCATTCCCGTCGACGACATCGACGCCGCCCGCAACTTCTACGGCGGTGTACTCGGATTCACCGAAGGACGGTCCGACACCAAGTGGATCGACTGGAATTTCGGCGGACACCAGGTTGTCACCCATCAGGTCGGTGACGGTCCCAGCGCGACGCCCCGCGACGGAGTGGCCGGGACGAACCCGGTCGACGGACACAATGTTCCCGTTCCTCACTTCGGGCTGGTTCTGCCGGTCGACGAGTTCAAAGTTCTCGCAGAGAAACTCACGTCCATCGGGACGGAGTTCGTGATCGAACCCTACGTGCGATTCGAGGGCGAGCCGGGCGAACAGTGGACGATGTTCTTCCTCGACCCCGCCGGAAATGCAATGGAATTCAAGGCTTTCGCTGACCTGAACCAACTGTTCGCCGTCTGAGTCCGCGGACACAGGTCATCGGCAGGACTGCCATCCTGCCGATGACCACTCGGGCACCCCAGCGCCGCGGTGCCACGTTTTCCGACCCCGAGATCGGGATCTCCTCGCAGCACCTCCGCCACTTCTTCGTTGGAGTTCGCCATGACCACCGTACCTGCCTCAGTGCCCCACACGGGCGATCACCTGCCCGCCCCGCCTCCCATGCAACCCCGTCGCGCCGCCGTTGCGGCCGCGGCCGGTACCGCCGTCGAGTATTACGAGTTCGGCGTGTACGGCTACCTCGCCGTCATCATCGGCCCCCTCTTCTTCCCCAACGACAACCCGACCGCGTCGCTCCTGGCCACGTTGGCGGTCTTCGGCAGCGCCTTCGTCATGCGCCCCCTGGGCGGAATCGTCCTGGGCCGCCTCGGCGACCGGATCGGACGCAAGCCGGTGCTCATCACGACCATCGTGGGCATGGGAACGGCGACCGCCGCCGTCGGGCTGCTTCCCACCGCCGGATCGATCGGTATCGCCGCCCCCATCGCGCTGCTGCTCGTGCGGTTGGCCCAAGGCTTCTTCGCCGGCGGCGAGGTCACCGGATCGGCGACGTATCTGTCCGAATCCGCACCCGCCGGCCGCCGCGGATTCTTCGGCGCCTTCACCCCGGTCGGTGTCGCCCTCGGCGGTGGTACGGCCGCCGTCGTGGCCGGCATCACCACCACGGCACTGACCGACGATCAACTCCGCGACTTCGGTTGGCGCATACCATTTCTGCTGGCCCTGCCGCTGATCGCGATCACGTTGATCGCTCGCAGCAAACTCGAAGACTCGCACGCCTTCGTCGCCGAAACCCAGCAGCACGCACCCGCGAAGTCTCCGCTCATGGAGGTGCTCACCGAGCACACCGCGGCGGTCTTCAAGGTCATCTTCCTGTCGATCGGATCCAACACCGGATACTGGGTCGGCCTGATCTTCATGAACATCTACCTGACCACCTACCTCGGGTACCCGAAGTCGAACACCTTCTGGATCATGGGCGCCATCAGTTTCTTCGTCGCGATCCTGATGCCGTTCTTCGGGGGACTGTCCGACCGGGTCGGCCGCAAGAAGGTCATCACGATCGGTTTCCTCGGCTACGCGATCCTGGTCCTGCCGGCCATGGTCGTGATGGATCAGGGCAGCTTCGCCCTCGCCGTGGGTGCCATGGTGGTGCTCGCGCTGCCGATGCCGATCGTGCAGTCGGTGACCTACCCGACGTATGCCGAACAGTTCCCCACCCGCGTGCGGTACACCGGCCTGTCGATCGCCTTCAACATCGGCACCATCATCGGCGGTGGGCTCACGCCGTACCTGGCCACCTATCTCATCTCCCGCACCGACAACCTCCTGGCCCCCGGGTTCCTGCTGATGGGCGCGGTGGTGCTCGCCCTGATCACCCTGCACACCGTGCGCGAATCAGCCAAGGAGACACTGCAATGATGCTGCCGTCGCCGACGCACCCGGAGGATCTGCGCCGATTGGTCGCGGCGGGGCAGTGGACCGCACCGACCACCGGGATCCTCGACGACTACCAGCAGGCCAACCTCGTCGTCGTGCCGTCCGCCGCCGCCGACGACTTCGCGGAGTACTGCCGCCGCAACCCCGAGGTGTGTCCTCTGCTCGCCAGGACGAATCCCGGCGACCCGCGGATGACCTACGACCACTGCACGGTCGACGTGCGCACGATGCTCCCGCGCTACCGGGTCTGGGAACGCAACACCCTGGTGGCCGAACCCACCGACCTCACCGAACACTGGCGCGACGACGCGGTCGCCTTCGCTCTCGGATGCAGCCACACCTTCGACGCCCCGCTCCGCCGAGCCGGGATCCCCGTCAGCCATGCCGCACCCCCGGTGTACGTCACCGATCGCGGGACCGTGCCTGCCGGGATCTTCGCCGGACCCCTCGCCGTCAGCATGCGCCCCGTGCCCACGTCGCTGGTCGACACGGCAATCGAGGTCACCGGACGGTATCCGACCGGCCACGGCGTCCCCGTGCACGTCGGCGATCCCTCGGCACTGGGAATCGCCGACGTCTCTCGACCCGACTTCGGGGTCTACCCCGGCGTCGGCGAGCACACGGTCCCGGTGTTCTGGGCCTGCGGAGTGACACCGCAACTCGCCATACCCGAGGCGCACCTCGACTACGCGATCACCCATTTCGCCGGTCACATGCTCGTCTTCGACACACTGCTCGACGCATCCGAATCCCTCACCCGAGGTCGTTGAGGACGTCGCCGGACCGGCGGCGCCGGCGATGATCAGCCGCGGCACCCGGCCCGAACTATTCGGTGCGGAGACCGGTCCCCGGCAACACGGCTGAGATCGGCGGCTCGTCCGCGTGTCGCGCCGAAGTTAAGTATCTTGAGATACCTCAGTATGTTTAACCGAAGGGACACCATGACCCGCACCATCGCAGTGGTCAACCACAAGGGCGGCTCGACCAAGACCACGAGCGCGGTCAACCTCGCCCAGGCCCTCGTCGAAGCCGGCTACACCGTCCGGGTCGTCGACCTCGACCCGCAGTGCAACGCCACCACCTGGCTCGGTGCCACGCCGGAAGCGGTCGACAACGATGTCCTGTCGGTACTCATGCTGGTGGCGAGCATCGAGGAAGCGACCACCATCACCGCGTCCGGGATTCACCTCATTCCTGCCACCAAGGAACTCGATTCCGTCGGGCCCTACTTCCTCAAGAAGCCCGGTGCGCACGGCATCCTCCGCAAGGCCCTCGCGAACGCCCCCGATGTCGACTTCAATCTCCTCGACTGCCCTGGAGACTTCGACCACCTGACCATCAGCGCACTCGTCGCCTGCACCGAGGTGCTCGCCGCTGTCATGACCGGAGCGATGGAACTCGAAGCGCTCATGCGCATCGAGAACTACATCACCCAGCAGGTCGAGCTGCTCAATCCCACCGCGCGGCTCAATCACATTCTGTGTGGCCGCGTCGAACTCGGCCAGGTCATCGACCAGCAGGTCCTCGCCGCGCTCCGTGAGACCTACCCCGATCAGACGATGCGCACCATCATCCCGAAGTCCGTCCGTGTCAGTGAGAGCTACAGCGCCGAAGAACCCGTCGTCAGGTGGGCACCGTCCTCCTCCGCATCACGCGCCTACCGCGACGCCGCCCAGGAACTCGTCGAAAGGATGCCCTGATGACCGCGACACGTAAGCCCGGCCTCGCCAGCAACCCCCTCGAACGCCGCGAACAGGCCCGCGCAGGCGCGCACCCCGACGGGACGTACTCGAGAACTCGTCGAAAGGACCTCCTGGTGGGCGTGACACGTGAGCCCGCACCCGCGAGCAACCCCCTCGAACGCCGTAAGCGGCGGCTGCCGAACCTCGTCGAACAGTGCGTGGACGTCGCACAGGTGGGAGCCCTCGGCGAAGACAAGATGACCGCGAAACGGGCCCCCGCAGGCAAGAAGCAGGTATCCGTCTCGATCGAGACCGCGAGGGTCGAGCACGGCAAGGACGCCGTCGCCGCCCTCGGCCACATCGCCGGCGCCCCCCACAGTTGGTCCGCCCTCGTCGACGAAGCCGTCGCCCACTACCTCGCCGTTCTCGAACGCAGGTACAACAACTGCGAACCCTTCCCCCAGCGCAACGCCGAAGTCGTCCGGAGACCACGCCGCTGAGCCGTCCCGCCGGATCGCCCGGTCGCTGATGACGCCTGCGCCCGAAGCGCCGGTGTCGGAAGAATTCTTCGAAAAATTCCGGGGCCGCGGTGTCCGATCGGGGTGGTGGCGTTCGTGGACGAGGTGAGGCCGCCCACGAGGGGCGGCGCCGAGGTAAAGGAACCGCGACCATGAAGCTCACCACCATGACCCAGGTCACCCTCGACGGAGTGATGCAGGGCAACGGCGGCGCGTCGGACGAGGACCGCAGAAACGGATTCGAGCGCGGCGGATGGGCCAGGGGCAAGGGCGACAACGAGACCCACGCGTTCATCAACCAGACCTACCAGCGCGCCGACGCGTTCCTGCTCGGTCGCCGGACCTACGAGCTGTTCGCCGGCTCCTGGGGGTCCTTGACGGAGCAGGACGTCCCCGGCTGGGAGCCCGTCATGCGGGCATTGAACGCACAGCCCAAGTACGTGGCTTCGACCACGCTCGCCGATCCCGAGTGGTCGGGTACCACCGTCCTGTCCGACGACCTCGCCACCTCCATCGCGGACCTGAAGGCCACACCGGGCGGTGAGCTGCAGGTGCACGGCAGCGGCGCCCTGACCCGGTGGTTGCTGCAGAACGATCTGGTCGACGAGATGACGCTGATCGTCGTGCCCGTGGTCCTCGGCCAGGGCGCGCGGTTGTTCCCGCAGGCCGGACCGGACCTTGCACTCGAGCTGGTGGAGTCGCGAGTCGACTCGAAGGGCGTGACGATCCAGGTCTTCCGGCCCGCCGGGCGCCCCCGGTACGCGACGGCGTGACGTCCCGGGCTCGCAGACACCGCCACGGCCACGGTCATCGACAACCGGGGTGAGCAACCGGTATTCAGCGACGGGCCGTTCGTGGAGTCGAAGGAGTACCTTGCCGGCGTCTGGGTGTGGGAGGCCCCCGATCTGGATGTGGCGCTCGGGCTCGCCACCGAGGCGTCGAAGATCTGCGATCGCAAGATCGAGGTGCGGCCGTTTCACTGAGCGACGCCCGCGAGGCGATCACCCGGGCTCACCACGAGGAGTGGGCCCGGGTAGTAGCCGCCCTGACCAGGCGGTTCGGCGACCTCGACATCGCCGAGGACGCGGCCGCCGAGGCGTTCGCGATCGCCGTCGAGCGGTGGCCGGCCGACGGTGTACCCCCAACCCCGGCGCCTGGCTCACCACCACCGCCAACCACAAGGCCATCGACCGGATCCGGCGCGAGAACAAGCGCGACGACAAGCACAGGGAGGCTCAGGTGGTGCACGACGACGACCCGCCCGAGCCGCTCGGCGCCATCGACGACGACCGGCTCCGGCTGATCTTCACCTGCTGTCACCCGGCGCTGGCGATGGAAACCCGCGCGGCGCTGACGTTGCGGATGGTCGGCGGTCTGACCGTGCCCGAAATCGCCCGCGCGTTCCTGGTGACCGAGGGTGCGATGGGGCGGCGGATCACCCGCGCGAAGGACAAGATCAAGGCGGCGCGAATCCCCTATCGAGTGCCGTCCGCCGACGATCTCCCCGTGCGGGTGTCCGGCGTTCTCGCTGTGCCGTTCCTCGTGTTCAACGAGGGCTACCTGGCCACCGGCCCCGACGCCGATCCGATCCGTGACGACCTGACCGCCGAGGCGATCCGGCTCACCCGCCTGATCCGGGACATGCTCCCCGACGATGGGGAGGTGGCCGGGTTGCTGGCGCTGATGCTCCTCACCGAGGCCCGTCGCACCGCGCGGGTGTCGGCGAGCGGCGAACTGGTCGCTCTCGACGAGCAGGACCGCGGGGCCTGGGACGCGGCGCTGATCGCCGAGGGGCACCGGCTGGTGCGCGAGCGCCTGGCCGCTGCCGCCGCCGGGGTGGCTCCGGGTCGCTACCAGATCCTCGCCGCGATCAACGCCGTCCACACCTCGGCCCGCGACATGCGCGACACCGACTGGTCGCAGATCCTCGCCCTCTACGACCAACTGGTCCGCATCGACCCCTCGCCGATCATCGCCCTCAACCGGGCCGTCGCGGTCGCCGAACTCGACGGCCCGGAGGTGGCATTGGCAACCGTCGACCGTCTCGAGGACACGTTGGCCGGCTATCACGCCTACCACGCCACCCGCGCCGACCTGCTCCGCCGGCTGGGTCGTGGTGAGCAGTCACGCGCCGCCTACGACAAAGCCATCGTTCTGGCGGGCAACACCGCGGAGACTGCCTACCTGACCCGGCGCCGCGACCAACTGCGGTAGCGCCCACCGATCCTGGCGATCGTGTTCACGATTGCGCCAGCATGGGGAAGAGGGCGATCGCGGAGACGGTGATGCCCGCTGCCCCGGCGACGACGCCCAACAGGGCCCGCAACGATGCTGCCTCGTCGTCGGCATCCGCGGACCGCGACGTTGCGAAAGCGCCGCAGACGACCGCGGCTGTTCCCAGGACGAAGCCGAGTCCGACCACCCAGAACGACGCAACGGAGACGGCCCCCAGGGCGATCGAGACGGCGGCCAACCGTGAACCGTGCTGTTGCCCTGTCTCGTTGGTGTCGAGGGAGGACGGCATGTAGTTGTCGGCACGGGGGCAGTGAGGGACGGCGGCGGTCATGATCCTCCTTCGTACGGTTGGCGCATCGGGTCTGCGGGCTCGGTCTGTGACGTATACCCCACCAAGAAATTAGCACTCATGCCGCGTGAGTGCTAGCTCTTTTTGCTAAGTAACATGCCTCGGCTGTGTGTCGGTCTCATCAGTGGTGTGCGAGATCCGGTCCATCGACGAAGATGTCGACGGTCAGTGGGTGCTCACCGCCGTATTTCGCGAAGTCGGATACCCCGGCCTCGGCGAGGACCTCGACGTCGAGGAGGGTCCTGCCGTTGTCGGTGCCGGCGGGGCGGCTGAGGAGTTCGATGGCCGCGTCGGCCATGATCTCGGGTGAACGCGAGTGGTGCAGGCTCTGCCTGCCGCCGAGCAGATTGCCGACAGCCGCGGTGGCGATCGTGGTCTGCGGCCACAGGCAGTTACTGGACAGGTTCGTGTTCCGGTATTCGGCTGCGATGCCCAACGCTGCCAACGTCATTCCGTACTTCGCCAGCATGTAGCCCGGGTGCGCGCCCAGCCACTGCTGTGACAGGTTCAGGGGCGGTGACAACGTCATCACGTGCGGGTTGGCGGACTTCTGAAGATACGGCAGGCAGGCGCGAGTCAACGCGAAGGTCCCCCGAACGTTGACCTGCTGCATCAGATCGAAACGTTTGAGTGTGAGGTCTTCGGTCGGTGACAGGTCGAGCACGCTCGCGTTGTTGATCACGATGTCGATGCCGCCGAAGCGGTCGACGGCGAGATCGACGGCCCGCGCGATGTCGTCGTCATTGCGGACGTCTCCCACCGCGGGCAGGGCGTGTCCGCCGAGTTCGGTCAACTCGGCGACCGCGGTGTGGATGGTTCCCGGCAGTCGGGGATCGGGGGTGTCGGTCTTCGCCAGCAGGACGAGGTTCCCGCCCCGTTCGGCGAGTGCGCGCGCGATCGCGAGGCCGATGCCGCGGCTCCCTCCGGACATGACCGTGGTTGTTCCTCGGAAGCTGTTGGGGTCGTTCAAGGTTGAATTCCTTCGTCTGTGACGGTCTGTGAGGAGTGGGGGTGACCGAACGACTCCACGATAGGGAACTCCTGCACCTGTGACGACGTCCCGGAGGAATCAAGAATGCCCGCCTATTTGTCCGGAGGGGACAAATCGTGGCGAAGGCGGGCGTCGAGGAAAATCGGTCCCCGATTCGCAAATATCCAGGTAGGAAACGCCTGAGATGAGGGTTGGGGGATTCGTCGTCCATCGGTGCCGAAGATGGTTATTGTCTTCCTATGGCATCGAACGAGGAACGAGTGTCACTGCTCGTTGCCGGGATCGCGCGTTCGCTCAACCAGCGGCTGGTGTCTCTGACCGCCGACATCACCGGCGTGCTCTACGCGGAGATCCCGGATCTGCGGGCAGATCGACAGTTGTTCGATCTGCTGGGAGCGAGCGTGGAGGGCAACCTCGACACCATCTTCCACACCCTGCAGCACAACATCGCTCCCGAGGATCTGGACGCGCCGGCCGCGGCCGTGGAGTACGCGAGAAGGCTCGCCCAGCACGGTGTCCCCGTCAACGCGCTGGTTCGCGCATACCGGCTGGGGCAAACCAATCTGCTCGGACTGGTCTTCGAAGAGTTGCGTGCAGCGTCGGTGCAGCCGGAACTCAGCATGCCGGTGCTCGAACGCATCATCACGGTGATGTCGGTCTACATCGACAGAGTGTCACAGCAGGTCGTGGCCGTGTACGAGCGCGAAAGGGAACGGTGGCTCGCTCATCGGAGCAGCGTCCGGGCCGTGCGTGTTCAGGAGATTCTGGCGGGCAACGCACCTCCCGATGCAGGCGCCGCCCTGGGTTATGTGCTGCAGCAGAGTCACCTGGCCGCGATCTTCTGGAGCTCGGACTCTGACTCGGGCGACATGCTGTCCCGAATCGAATCTGCTGCACACGATTTCGCGAGCCAAGTGGGCGCGGTAGCCGACCCGCTGTTCGTGGCCGCTGACCGAGTGACCGGCTGGGTGTGGATTCCACTCGGCTCACGATCCCGCGTCGAGCGGGCGCGGGAGGACATGTGCGACTTCCTCGAGCGGCGGCATCCCGGGCTGGTCGTGGCGCTCGGTGCCGCGGCCGGAGGAATCGACGGTTTCCGGCAGTCCCACGGTCAAGCACAACGTGCGCGAGCCGTGGCCATTGCGGCGGGGCAGAGCGCACCGCTCGTGACCGCATACGACGAACCCGGAGTACCGACGGTTGCCCTGCTGATCGAGGATCTGGGCGCCACCCGCGCCTGGGTGCGCGGTGTTCTGCACGGACTCGCCGCCGACAACGAGAACTCGGCCAGGTTGCGCGAGACCCTGCGGGTCTATCTCGCCCACAACCTGAGCAACGTCGCTGCAGGGAAAGAGCTTGATCTGCACCACAACTCGGTGAAGTACCGCGTGAAGCGGGCAGCCGAAGTGCGGGGCAAGGACTTCTCCGGAGATCGCCTGGACGTCGAACTCGCACTGCTCGTGTGCCAATGGCTGGGACCCGCGGTCCTGATCCCGGACTGAGCCGCCCGGCACCGCGGCGGGTGACTCGCGTCTTGACACGGCGTCAGCCGCGACGTTTGACTGATCATGAGTTATCTCGCCGGATGGAGTTCTGGGAGGTTGACGTATGCGCGGCACAGGTTCGGCGGAACATCGACGCGGAGCAACCCCCCACCGCCGGATGTTCTCGGTACTGGCACTGGTGGGGGTGTGCCTTCTCTCCCTGGCAACGGCCCGGACGGCAGGCGGTGACCCGGCCGTGGACACCGGGTTCGCGGTTCCCTTTTCCGGGGCACCCGGCTACGAGCACCTGGCGCCGACGCAGGTGACCGGCGCGGGTCAGCTCAACGCGCCGCTCGGTCAGCAGGTGGCGGACGAGATCGCCGGTCGGATCGGGCTCGACCGGTCCGACGCGCTGTCCGAGCAGCAGTATCGCGACCTCATCACCGGCGGCGGAGTCGGCGGCAGCAGCGACGCCGCCGAGGTGATCGATGCGTGCGCCCGGATCCTCACCAACACGAACGACCGGCCCCTCTATTCCGACGTCGACGGCCGCACCACACCGTCGGTTCTGGCCAGCTACGGGCTCTACGTGAACCCCGGTGGACTGCTGGAAAGTCCGGCCAACGCGGACGCGCCTACGCGGCAGGTGAACTCGTTGATCGCTCCCGGCGGTTTCGTCGGCACCTGGCTGAGGAACAACGGTGCGACACACACTCTGATAGCGCTGTACGAGTCGGCGTACACCGTGCAAGTGGCCTATGGCTTTGCAGCGCAACAGATTTCAGGTGCGGCTCAACTGGTGACCAACACCAAGGGCGGTGTGAGCGCGGAGGTCGGCATGTCGATGGCGCCGCCGCTGTGGATAGTGAACTTCGCGCTGCTCTACATCTTGCAGCCTTCTCTGGCGGCCGCGATGCCCGCCTACTGGGCTCCCATTCCTGCGGCGGTTGCCGACGCCGTCCGGGCGAGCCCCACCGGTCAGGTTCCGTTCAGCGACTATGCGTCCTACTTTCAGTGATGTCGGCGGGCCGCGACCCATCGCGCCGCTGCGAAACCGGATTTTGTGGAGGTACCTTGGTCGGAGGCGCGCGTGAGATGAAAGTGACGGCTTCATGGCTCCCGGTGACAGGACGAATGCGGGAAACCTTCCGCACGAGCTGACGAGTTTCGTCGGCCGTCGCCGTGAGGTCGGCGAGGTTCGCCGTCTGCTGTCGGTGTCGAGGCTCGTGACGTTGACCGGCATCGGGGGTGTCGGGAAGACCAGGCTCGCGCTCCGCGTCGCCGCCGATTCTTCGCGCGCGTTCGAGGACGGTGTGTGGCTGGTCGAGTTGGGGGAGGTGTACGAACCGGGTGCGGTCGTCGACGCGGCGCTGTCGGCGTTGGGGCTGCGCGAGGGGGCGAGCGCCGCACCCGAGGCACTGCTCGCCGAGTACCTCGAACCGCGGAAGCTGCTGCTCGTGCTGGACAACTGTGAGCATCTCGTCGAACCGGCCGCCGACCTGGCCCGCCCACTCCTCCGCGCGTGCCCGGAACTTCGGGTGCTCGCGACCAGCCGGGAACCTCTCGGCATCGGGGGAGAAGCGGTGTTCCGGGTGCCACCCCTGACCATGCCGGACCCCCACCGCGAGGCCCGGGCCGGTGGCGATTTCGACCACTACGAGTCGATGAACCTGTTCGCCGAACGCGCGGCGATGGCGGTCCCGGGCTTCGCCATCACCGAGAGCAACGAGGATGTGGTGGCGAGGATCTGCCGTCGCCTGGACGGTCTGCCCCTCGCGATCGAACTGGCGGCGGTCCGGCTGCGAGCGATGTCGGAGGATCAGATCCTGCGCCGGCTGACGGACCGGTACGGTCTGCTGACCACGGGCAGTCGTGGCGCGCCGGTCCGGCAGCAGACCCTGGCCTGGTGTATCGACTGGAGTCACGAGTTGTGCTCGCCCGCCGAGCGGGAGTTGTGGGGCCGGCTGGCGGTCTTCTTCGGCAGTTTCGCGCTCGACGCCGTCGAAGGCATCTGCGCCCACACCTCGGCGGCGGACCAGGTGGTCGATGTGGTGGGGTCGTTGATCGACAAATCGATTCTTATTCGGGAAGAGGCCGGTGGAGCGGTGCGGTACCGGCTGCTCGAGACGTTGCGTGATTACGGTACGGAACGGTTGCAGGAGACCGGGGAGTTCGCATCGCTGCTGCGACGGCACCGGGACTGGTACGAACACCTGGTGCTGCGGGCGGAGGCCGAATGGATCAGCTCGCGGCAGGTGGGCTGGCTGGTGCGTCTGGACGCGGAACTGCCGAATGTCCGTGCGGCACTGCAGTTCTGCCTGACCGGACCGACCGAGGCGGGTGCGGGGCTGCGGATGGCGGCGGCGTTGTACCCGTATTGGCGGGTGCGGGGCCGGCTGCGGGAAGGCATGCGGTGGCTCGCGCAGCTTCTGGCGGTTCGGGGCGGCACGGCCGATGTGGAGCGGATCAAGGCGTTGTACGTGCTCAGCGCGCTGTCCGGGCTCAACGGCGATCCGGACGCGTCGGCGCTGTATGCCGAGCGTGGGGCCGCGATGGCGGAGGAGCTCGGTGATCGTCTCGGCGGGGCGCTGATGGCCGATGCCGCGGGTTGGCATGCTCTGTTCACCGGCCAGTCCGCGGCAGCGTGCGAGTATTTCGAATCCTCGCTCCCGGTGTTCCGGGAGGACGGCAACCCGCTGTATCTGATGTGGTCGCTGCTCGGGCTCGCGCTGGCCGGTGACGCCGCCGGAGACCGTGCTCGGAGTGAGGAGTGTCAGCGGGAGATCCTGGCGGTCACCGAGTCGCGGGGCGAATCCGTGTACCGGGGGTGGTCGCTGTGGGGTGCGGCGATGGGGGCGTGGCGGCGGGGCGAGGGGCCCCGTGCGAAGGATCTGGTGACGCGGGGGTTGCAGCTCGCGCGGCTGGTGGACGACCGCATCAGTGCGATGGGGTGCCTGGAACTTCTGTCGTGGATCGCGGTGGACGACGGGGCGCCGCGACGCGCGGCCAGGTTGATGGGAGCCACCGAGGCCCTTGCCCGCACGGTGGGGAGTCAGAGCACGATTTTCCCGAACGCACACCTCGAGCACGCCCGGTTCGAGCAGGAGGCGAGGAAAGCGATCGGTGACCGCGGGTTCGAGGCGGAGTTCCGCCAGGGCCTCGGAACGCGGTTCGACGATGCCGCGGCGTATGCGCTCGAGGAGGCGGGACCTTCCGACAGCTCGGCCGCGCCGGGGTCCACCAGTCTCACCCGCCGCGAGCACGAGGTCGCCGAACTCGTCGCCGAAGGCCTGACGAACAAGGCGATCGCGGCCAGGCTGGTCATCTCGCAACGCACCGCGCAGGGGCATGTGGAACACATCCTGTCCAAACTGGGCTTCAACTCCCGTGCGCAGATCGCGGCGTGGAGCATCGAGCAGAAGCGCGGCGAGTAACGCTGGTCGCACGCCTACACCCTGCCGAAGGGTCTGTCGGCACCCCCTACGATTCTCCGGGTGACCGATTACGACGATCTCGACATGTTCGGTGGCCTCGACGCCTCCACCCTGCCATCGCGCCAGCAGCTGATTCTGGCCACGATCCGGGACTGGGTGGCGGCACACGGCTGCTCGCCGAGCACCCGGCAGATCGGGGATGCGGTGGGCCTGCGGTCGACGTCGTCGGTGTCCAAGCACCTGAAGAGTCTCGAGGAGAAGGGTTTTCTCCAGCGGGGCGCGGCCATGGCTCGGCAATTGGACGTGCGCCCGTTCCTGTCCGATTCGAAGCAGGGACGCTCGTCCGACAACAACGTGACGGTGCCGGTGGTCGGCGATATCGCCGCCGGCGCGCCGATCCTCGCGGAGGAGCACGCCGACGAGATGCTGACGCTCCCTCGTGAACTCGTCGGCTCCGGCACGGTGTTCGGGCTACGGGTGCGCGGCGAGTCGATGATCGACGCCGCGATCTGCGACGGCGACGTCGTCGTGGTGCGCCGCCAGGACGAGGCCCATTCCGGTGAGATCGTCGCCGCGATGATCGAGGGCGAGGCCACGGTGAAGGTGCTCCGGCGCCGCGACGGCCACGTCTTCCTCGAGCCCCGCAACCCTGCCTACACCGTCATCGACGGCGACGAAGCAGTCGTCCTGGGCAAGGTGGTCTCCGTGATGCGGCGGATCTGAGAACGCTCTCAGCGGCGACGATCCGTCGGCCACGGCCCGCCCCGGAGCGGCCGGTCGGCGAGGACACGCGACTCGTTGTCACGAAACCGTGGTTCGTAGTGGTGGAAGAACACCGTGCCGACCAGGTCTCGTCGGCTGTGCACACCGGTCTTGTCGAAGATGCTCTTGAGGTGTTGCTGGACGGTGTGCGCGGACACGGAAAGTTCGGTCGAGATCTGCGACGTCGACGCCCCCTGCAGCACGAGGGTGGTGACCTCCTTCTCCCGCTCGGTCAGCCCGTACGCGGACATCAACAGGGGATGGAGCCGACTCGGATGCGCGGGTTCGACGATCACGGCGATCCGCCGTCGCCCCGTGGAGGAGAGGCACGCACCGTGAAGCACCACCCAGGATCCCGAGCGTGAGAGCACCCGGGAGAGCGCGACCTCGCCGAGGTGATCGCGGTCTTCTGCCGAGCGCAGCGCACGGGCGGCGAGGGTGATCACCGCGGGCGGCAGCTCGCCGCGGTCCCAGTTTCCGCCGGGGAGGTCCGCCATCCACCGGTCGACACCCGGGGTGGCCGATTCGACGTCCCACTGGTCGTCGAGCACGATCAGTCCCGGCGAATCGGAGTACTCCGGTTCCGCGGCCTGCCCGCACAGCAGTGCGCGGCGGGCGCCGCCGGCCAGAACCGGCGAAATCTCTGCGAGAAAGGACTTCTCGGATTCGGTGAACATCGGCATGCCTTCGGCGCGGTAGAGGGACAGCGCTCCCCAGGTCTCGCCCGAGCGGGTGCGGAGGCGGGCGATCAACTCCTGATCTCCGCCGAGCGTGCGGTTCCGGCGCCAGCGCGGGCTGTGCGACGGATCACCGCCGGCGGCATCGTGCAGGGTGGAAAGTCCAGTGGCCGAACGCATCACGCCGGGTACGGACTGGACGTCGTCCTCGTAGTACTCGGCGGCCAGCCATTCGCCGGGGAACTCGTCCATGCCGAGGTGGTAATGGCTGGTCATCAGCAACGACACCGGATCGAGTGTGAACCAGCAGGGGGTCCAGAAGTAGGGAACCACCCCGGCAACGACTTCGGACGCGTCCTGCCACAACGCGATCAGGCCGCGCGGTGCGGCGCACAACTGTGCGATCTTGTCCGCCGCGCACCGCACCGAATCCACGCTCACCCGTCAATGGTACGAGTCCGGATCGGTCGCCGGAAATACCACATTTGTGGAATGGTGCCCCTGCCGTGCCGCGCATAGCGTCGGTGACATGTCCACATCCGAAACCGCGACCGTCCGTCTGAGCCCGCCGCCGCCCGCACTGATGCGGCTCGTGAATCCGGTGGTGCGGCGTGTGCTCACGACCCGGTGGGCGGGCCGGCGAATCCGACGCCAGGGATTGATCGAGTTCACCGGGCGCCGCACCGGCCGCACCCTGCGTGTGCCGGTGTGCCTTCACGACGTCGACGGTGAGACGCTGATCTTCACCGAGCGGCCGTGGCGGTTCAACTTCGACGGTGGTGCAGCCGTGACGGTGACCCGACACGGCCGCGTCCGACGGGGCCGTGCCCTGCTGCTCGACGTCACGCCCGCCGAAGCCGGCGCAGCGTTCCGGGCGGCTCTCGACGACGGGGCCTCGCCGTTCGAACTGGGTCTGAAGGTTTCCCGTGGATACGTCCCCTCCGCAGCCGACCTGGCCGGGATCGCCAGGTCGTTGATCCGCGTCGACTACGATCAGTGAGGAGAAATCTCATGCGTATCAACAGAATACGGAACGACATCGCGGTTCTCGGCGATGCACTGGAAGTGCCCGGAATAGGGCATCTGCCGGTGAACGCCTACGTTCTGCTGGCCGCTGAGCCCGTCGTCATCGACACCGGACTGAGTCTGCCCGGCCGGGGGTTCATGGACGCACTCGGAACCGTGCTCGACCCTGCCGACGTCGAATGGGTGTGGTTGACCCACCCGGACCGCGATCACACCGGCGCACTGTTCGACTTGCTCGATCAGGCGCCGCACGCGCGCCTGATCACCACGTTCGCCGCGATGGGCATCATGTCGTGCGAACGGCCCGTCCCGTTGGACCGGGTGTACCTGCTCAACCCGGGACAATCCCTCGACGTCGGCGATCGCCGGCTGACCGCGCTGCGCCCGCCGCTGTTCGACAATCCGAGCACGGTCGGCTGCTACGACGACCGCAGCGGGTCCTACTTCTCGTCCGATTGCTTCGGGGCGCCGATGGAGACCGCCGAACTCGCCACCGCCGACGACGTCGGCTACTGCGTTCCGGGCGTGGTCCGCGCCGCCCAGCACCTGTGGGCCACCGTGGACAGTCCCTGGGTGCACTCGGTGGACGAAGCGAAATTCTCGGCCACCGTGGCGACGTTGCGGGATCTGAACCCCCGGCGAATACTCGGCACTCACCTGCCGCCCGCGGAGGGGCGCACCGCCGAATACCTCGAGATGCTCGCCGCGGCCCCGCAGGCCGATCCCTTCGTCGGGCCCGACCAGGCGGCACTCGAACAGATGCTGGCGGGCTTCGAACCCGCCCACTGACAATCCCGCCCACTGATAATGTTGCCGACCTCGTGTAAACAAAGGTCGACGGGACAGGTACATAATGGGAAGATGAGCGAATGGCACCGCCTATGACGACGCCACCGGCGGAGGACGTTCTGGTCGAGGCACTGCACGCCGCGGACTCCCGCACGGCCGGTGCGGCGCAGGCGGTGGTCGCTCGACTCATCCGCGAGGGCTCGCTGGTGTCGGGAACCCGGCTGCCGACGATCCGGGACCTGGCACAACGGTCGGGGCTGAGCACCCGCGCCGTGGTGGCCGCCTGGAGCGGCCTGCGCCGCGACGGCCTGATCGAGACCAACCGGCGCGGTGGCACCGTGGTCGCGCAGCTCGAGTCCCTGCGCGGTGGCGCAGTGTCTTGGTCGGATCGCGATCTGCTCACCAGCAGCCCCGACTACGCACTCCAGCCCGACCTGGCCACCGCGATGCTGGCGGGACTGCAGACCGATCAGATCAATCGGCCCGGGCGGGCATACATCACCGACCGTCTGCGTGAGGTGGTCGTCGAGGGGTGGCCCTTCGAGGCAGAGGCGTTCGTCGCGGCTGGCGGCGGCTCGGAGGGTCTGCTGCTCGCCGTGGAGGCGGCCGCGCCGGCGGGAGCGCTGATCGCCGTCGAGGAACCGGTGATGCCCGGTTTCCTCGACACCTTGACCGAGGTCGGGTTTTCGGTGGTCGGAGTCGAATCGGACGAGGACGGCGCCGTCGCCGCATCCCTGGCCGCGGCGCTCGCCCGCGAGCCCGCCGTCGTCGTGCTGCAACCGGAAGGGGCGTATTCGGCGGCCGGCACGCTGACATCCGAGCGCGCACACGAACTCGCCGGCACACTCGAAGCCGCTGCCTACGGCGGGTGGATCGTCGAGGACGACGCTGTCGGTCCCCTCGCCCGTGAGCAGGCTCCGTCGATGGGCAGCTACTTCCCCGAGCGGACGGTCCGGGTGCGCAGTTACTGCAAGGCATTCGGCATGGACATCAAGACGTGCGTGATCGGCGGCAGCGCCGAACTGGTCGACCGGGCGATCAATACCCGGGTGCACGGAATCTCGGCCAACAGCCGGATCCTGCAGGACGCATTGGCTCATCTGGTCACGGACCCGGACGCCGCGGCGCTCGTCGAGACTGCCCGCGCGTGCTACGAGTGGCGGCGCACCGGATTGGTCACGGCCCTGGCGGAGCGTGGCGCGGTGGCGCGTTCGGGCCCGAACAGCCTGGTCGTCTGGGTCGAGGTCAAGAACGAGACGGGAACGTTGATCGAGTTGGCCCGCAAGGGAATCGTCGTCGGCGCCGGCAGCAAATCCCATGTGGCGCCGAAGCGGAGCGGTCTGTTACCGGTCGCGGTCCCGCAG